>CAIOHW010000172.1 GCA_903858195.1 Oligoflexia bacterium
CGGGTGATCGCCAAGATCACGGGCAAGGAGGAGTCCTACGACGTTTCAACCTTCAAGCTCTTCGGTGAGCACAATAAGGAGAATCTCATGGCGGCCATCTGCGCCGCGCGGGCGCAGGGAGTTTCGCCGGCAGCGATCCAGTCGGTGATCCAGAATTTCAAGGGTGTCGCCCACCGTCTTGAGTTCGTGCGCAAGAAGGACGGAGTCTATTTCGTGAACGACTCCAAGGGCACCAATGTCATGAGCGTCCAGCGGAGTCTGAGCGCTTTTGGCAAGAATCCCATCATCCTGATTGCGGGCGGCAAGGATAAGAACATGGAGTTCACTCCGCTTGCTCCTCTGGTCAAGGATCGCTGCAAGATCCTGATCCTGCTGGGCGAGGCCAAGGAAAAGATGAATCGTGCCATCGGAGACTGTGCAGAGACCTTCCTGGTCGGAACATTTGAGGAGGCCGTGCTGCTGGCATTCCAGAAGTCCCGCAGCGGCGACATCATTCTCCTTTCGCCTGGATGCGCCAGTTTCGACATGTTCCGCAACTATGAGGAACGTGGCGACTACTTCAAGAAGCTGGTCTCCCAGCTCTGATCGGATAGCTCGATGAGGCGTCCTCTTGAATGGCTGCGAGAGCGGTTGCAGGTCAGGACGCTCAGCTTGAGCGGAGTGGACCCGGTACTGCTGATCCTGACTGCGGGCCTGGTGATCTTCGGATTGATCATGGTCTACAGCTCCTCATTTATCTTTGCCCAGGAGCGCACAGGCGATGGGTTTGCCTTCATCAAGAAACAGCTCGCGTTCGCCGCAATGGGGGGGCTGCTGCTCTCGGTTTCAGCTCAGGTCCCTTACGAGAACTGGAAAAAGTGGGCCTATCCGCTGCTCGGTACGGCTGTCTTGTCCCTCCTGCTCGTATTGATCCCGGGCCTCGGTGCCAGAACGGGCGGAGCCCAGAGGTGGATCCGGCTGCTGGGCTTCCAGTTCCAGCCCGGCGAGTGGACCAAGTTTGCCTGCATGGTCTTTGTGGCTCGGCAGTTGACGCTCAAGCAGGACAAACTTTCGAGGTTCGTGCCGGCGGTGCTTTCAGTCTTCGTACTGCTTTTGCCGGTGTTTGTGCTTCTCCTTCTTCAGCCTGATTTCGGATCGACTGCGGTGATCGTCATGGTGGCTTTCCTCCTGATGTTCCTCGCTGGTGTGCCGATGCGGTTCCTTGGCCCGGTGCTTGCGGGAGGCCTCGGCGCAGGAATGTTGCTGGCGCTGGGTTCAGCGTACCGCAGGGCTCGTATCATGGCCTTTCTCGACCCTTGGAGCGATCCGGGCGGCCGGGGCTTCCAGATCATCCAGTCGTTCGTGGGGCTCCACTCGGGCGGAATCTCCGGTGTGGGTCTCGGTAACGGCAAGGAGAAGCTCTTCTTTCTGCCCGAGGCGCACAATGACTTCATCTTCTCGGTCGTGGGCGAGGAGCTCGGTTTTATCGGGCTCTGTGCAGTTGTGCTGGGCTTTGTTCTGCTGATCTACCGCGGTCTCGTCATTTCCTGGCAGGCATGGGAGCGGCGAGGGGATCTCTTTGCGATGCTCCTGGGGAGCGGAATCACGCTCCTGCTTGGCGTGCAGGCGTTCCTGAACATGGCGGTCGTGCTCGGGCTGATTCCGACCAAGGGCCTCGCGCTGCCGTTCATCAGTTACGGCGGCTCGGCCCTGGTCATCGATCTTTTTGCGATGGGTGTGCTCCTCAATATCTCGCGCTCCACTGCGGGGAAGGGGGAGTGATGCACATTTTCGGTGCCCGCGATTGCCTGTTTGTCACCGGCGGCGGAACAGCAGGACATATTTATGCCGGGATTTCGATCGCGGATCGCTGGCGAGAGCTGAACCCTCGGTCTGAAATCCATTTCGTTGGAGCTCGCGGGGGGATGGAAGAGCGCTTGGTTGCACGCACCCAGTACCCGCTGCACTTGATGCCCATGGGGGCGTGGAACGGGATGTCCTGGCTTCGGCGGATCAAGACCGCATTCCAGATTCCATGGTCATCGAGCCTCGCGGCGCTCTGGCTGCTAAGGAAGCGTCCCCGGGCAGTGGTGGGCGTGGGAGGATACGCATCCTTCCCGCTGGTACTCGCCGCGGCCTTCACGGGTTGGCTCTGGGGATGCCGTGTGGCCATCCTTGAGCAGAATGTGCTTCCGGGTCTCACCAACCGCGTACTCGGTCGGTTTGCCCGCAGGGTGTTCGCAGCATTTCCAGGTGCTGAGAGTGTGTTCGGAGCCCAAAAAGTGATGGTCACCGGAAACCCAATCCGTTCGAGCATGAAGCGCCTTCCGCCTGCCTCCGGAAAACCCTTCACTATTTTTGTCTTTGGCGGGAGCCAGGGTGCCGTAGGCATCAATACCCTTGTGGTTGAGGCGTTGCCGGCACTCAAGGCCTCTGGCCTTCCCATTAGGATCATCCACCAGACCGGAGAGCGTGATCACGAACGCGTGAGCCGTGCCTACCAGGCTCACGGACCAGTCGATGGCAGCGGCTTCGAGATCCGGGTGGAGAAGTTCATCTACGAGATGCTCGAGGCTTACGGGCAGGCAGATGTACTCGTTTGCCGGGCGGGCTCATCTACACTTGCTGAAATTGCGGCGGTCGGCAGGGCTGCGATCCTCATTCCGCTCGTTTCGCGCGATCGCCATCAGGTCTACAATGCTGAGTATTTTGCGCGTGCAGGTGCGGCGAGGATGCTCATGCAGGGCGAGGTGACAGGCGATGGCCTTGCCAAAAGTCTGATCGATCTGGCGAAAAAGCCCGAAGAGCTCCGGTCCATCGAGCAGAAAGTCACGACCTTCAGTATGCCTGATGCCGTGAGCCGTATTGTGGCCGATCTGTCGCCAGCCGGAGGCCAAGCATGAGGCAACGCAAGGATCAGCGGGATCTGCAGCTGCATTTCGTCGGAATTGGTGGAATCGGGATGAGCGGCATCGCCGAGGTTTTCCTGAACCAGGGGTTCAGGGTGAGCGGATCTGATCTCGCTGAGTCCGAGACCACGCGCAGGCTCGCACGCCTGGGGGTGCGATTCCATTTGGGACATTCCGGCGTGAATGTGGATGGAGCCGATGTGGTGGTGGTGTCTTCTGCCGTCGGAACCGAAAATCCCGAGCTGGTTGAGGCGAGGCGGCGCCGGATTCCCGTCATTCGTCGGGCCGAGATGCTGGCTGAACTCATGCGCGGCAAGGTGGGTGTAGCGGTTGCCGGAACTCACGGAAAGACAACCACCACATCCATGCTTTCGGTCGTCCTGAGCTCGGCGGGGTGGGATCCTACGCTGGTGATCGGCGGTAAGGTGGACTCGCTTGGAGGCAATGCCAAGCTCGGGAAGAGCCAATTTGTGGTTGCCGAGGCTGATGAGAGCGACGGCTCCTTCCTGCAGCTGCCGGCCACCTACGGAATCATTACCAACATCGACAACGATCATCTCGATCACTACGGGTCGCTTGCGGCGATCGACGAAGCGTTTGCCACGTTTGTTTCCAACCTCCCGTTCTATGGACTTGCCGCCGTCTGTGGCGAGGATCCCGGCGTCAGACGGGTGCTGTCGCACTTCAGCAAGCCGGTGGTGACCTACGGACTTTCCAACCAGTGGGACTTCTTTGCTGAGAATATCCGTGCCGAAGGACTGGTCTCCCGATTTGACCTCCACCAGCGCGGAGTCGGCCGCCTGGGGGAGCTGGTGGTCAGGATTCCCGGCCGGCATAATGTGCTGAATGCCCTTGCAGTGGCCGCAGTCGCTCTAGGTATGGGCCTGGGTTTCGAGGACATTGCCCGTGGCATCTCGCAGTTTAGCGGCGTCAAACGCCGTTTTGAGATTCGCTGGCAGTCTTCCGCGGGCGACCAGGTGATCGTAGATGATTACGGGCATCATCCGACCGAGATTGCAGCAACTCTTGCGGCTGCCCGCCAGTACTGGAAGGGCAGGATCCTGGTGGTTTTCCAGCCGCACCGCTACACGCGAACGCTGAACTGCCGCGAAGGCTTCTGGAGCGCCTTTGGGCAAGCGGACCGTGTTTTCCTCACCGACATCTACTCGGCCGGAGAGCCGCCTATCGAGGGGCTGACTTCCGGAGTGCTGGCCATGGAGATCCAAGACCGTAGCGGTTCAGGCCTGAAGGTCAGTGCGACCGGAGATCTGGCCTCGACCGAGAAGGCACTGCTTGCCGAATTCCGTCCCGGGGACCTGATCCTCTGCATGGGGGCAGGCTCGATCACCAGGCTACCAGCACAGCTCATCGCTCACCTGCCCGGCGACGGAGAGACCCATGGCGCCTGACCTCGGCTGGTTCAGGGAGCACGCAGGGTCATTCCATGGCGAGCTTCGTTTTGACGAGCCGCTCACGCGCCACACCTACTATCGAATCGGCGGTCCCGCACCACTGCTTGCCATCCCGCGCGGCGAGGCCGATCTGAGGTGGCTGCGACAGGGTATCGATCACTCGGGCGTTGACTGGTTCGTGCTGGGTCTTGGCTCCAATCTGCTGGTCTCGGACTCGGGCTTTCCGGGAGTGGTGATCAAGACCTCACGCTTGGATCAGGAGATCACTGCGACTCCCACAGAAGGGGAATCGTTGCTGGTGCGCACGGGCTGCAGCATTGCGGTCTCAAGCTTCCTGCGTCGTGCGGCCCAGGAGGGCTGGTCAGGTTTTGAGAGGCTGGCAGGCGTTCCTGGCTCGATGGGTGGAGTCGTGGTCATGAATGCCGGCACGCATCTTGGCGAAGCCTGCGACCTGATCGAGAGCGTCGAGACTTTCAATTTTTCGTCCCTCCAGTCCCGATACTTCAGTCGCGACGAAATGGCCTTCGAATACCGACGGAATCTCTTCCTGCCTGCCGCCTCGTTTGTGATGGCGGTGAACTGGCGTTCGGCAAGGCA
This sequence comes from Oligoflexia bacterium, assembly GCA_903858195.1. Classification (GTDB taxonomy): domain Bacteria; phylum Bdellovibrionota; class UBA1018; order UBA1018; family UBA1018; genus CAIOHW01. The sequence goes on from CAIOHW010000172.1 coordinate 4,898, forward strand.
GGATCCCTCAGTGGTCAGGAAGTCGATCGACGAGACGCTCGAACGCAGAAAGTCCACGCAGCCGGTCGATTACCCATCCTGCGGCAGCGTTTTCAAAAACCCCGCCGGCACGGGTATGCGGGCCTGGCAGGTGGTGGATGGCCTCGGGCTTCGCGGCCATCGAGTCGGAAACGCACAGTTTGCCGAGAAGCACAGCAACTTCATCATCAATCTAGGGGGAGCGCGCGCTTCCGAGGTCCGGTCCCTCATCGAGCTTGCCAAGCGGCGTGCCGCAGACGAGCTCGGCATCCGTCTCGAAGAGGAAGTGCACTTCTTGGGCTCTTTCTAGGGCCTAGTTCGAGGTGTAAGGAACGACCACCGTTTGTCCGGGTGCGAGCTTCGCCACCTTTTCAAGCTCCGGCTGGATTCTGGAGGCCGTGCCCAGAACGGAAATCGTCAGGCCCTCGGGACGTAGAAACTCTTTCAGGGCCCGGTTCACTTCTTCAAGAGTGACGGCTTCGAGCCGGTCCTTGAAGTTCTCGAAGAATCCATCAGCGAGTCCGAGAGTCTTTTCGAGGATCCGGTTCTCGATCCGCTTCTTGGGGGTATCATTGATGAATGCGGCGCTGTTGATGGAGCTTTGTCGGGCAAGCTCAAACTCCTCACGCGTGATCCCTTTTTCCCTGAGGGACTCGATCATGGCAAGCGTGTGTGCGAGAGCGGCTGGCGTGTCCTTTTCGGCCGGAAACAGGTGCACCTGCCAGGAGCGGGGTTGCACGCCGAACCGAAAAGCGCTCGATGCCCCGTAAGACCAGCCCCGTTTCACGCGGATCTCCTGCATCAGGCGCGAGAGGAAAGAGCCGCCTCCAAACGCAGTATTACCCAGGTAGAGTGCATGATGTCTGGGGTCGGTCATGAGCGTGCCTTCCTGGCCAATCTCGATCTGGGTCTGGGTGCGATCCGGCTTGTCGACAATCTGCAAGCGCCTGGTAGTCGATGTCTCGGGCGTCGAAATTACCGGAAGCGGTTGCCGTCCGGGCATTCGTGCCGAGAGTGAATCGGCCCACTTCCTGAACCCCGCCGGCTCGATGTCTCCAGCACCGAGGAAAAGCAATCGATCCCGGTTCATGAGTCTTTCATGGTGACGCACAAGATCCGTCCGCTGGATCTGCTCGACATTGGAGATGGTACCCGCCACCGGCCTCCCATAGGGATGGCCCTTGAAAAGAAACCGCGTGAATTGCTTGGTGCTGAGACCATGGTCGTTCGACTGCTCAGAAAGGAGTGAGGAAACGGTCTCGGTCCTGAGTTTACGGATTTCGCTCTCAGGAAAAACAGGATCGAGCACCAACTCGTCAATCAGTGCCAGAAACTCCGGAAGCTTTCGGCTCAGCACAGCTCCGCGGACAATCATGTATTCCGCGCGAGTCTCCACCCCAAGCTGAGCGCCCCATTGGTCGAGCATCAGGTCGATCTGCTCCTTGGTGTGGCGCCGCGATCCGCGCATCAACATCTCTGCCATGAACCGCGTCAGTCCGAGTCGGTCGGCCGGGTCTGATACCGATCCTCCAGAGACCACGAGGTTCACATAGGAGATCGGAACACGGGCATCGCGCTCCACCTCGACTTCTGCAGCATGGGCCCAGTTTAAGGCCGCCACAAGGGACGCTAGGGTCACGAGCGATGCGACGGAACTCAGCTGCTTCATTCTTGGGTATTTCATGGGCATGACCTCAGGTGCTGGGCGCATTCTTTTTCAGGCCGACAACTACGCTTCGGCGGTACTCCGGCAGAAAATTTCTTGCAGCCTCTCGAATCTCATCCGGCCGGACGGAAAGGAGTCTTTGGAAATACTTCGGGCCGTTTTCAAGTCCGCCCATCTGTGACTCGTAGTGTCCTGCAAATCGGGCCCTCTCCGAATTGGCCTCAAGGCCGCTGTAATAGTCGAACGCCAGAATGTTTTTGGCCCGCTCAAGCTCCTTTTCAGAAATCGGCTCACGGGCCAATCGCTCGATTTCGGCAAGGATGACTCGCTCGGCCCCGAGGGCACGCTGGCCTTTTTGCAGCGTCGCCCCGAACAGGAAGATGGATGGATCCTTTGCGCTTGCCGCATAGGCATAGGCGCCATTGGCGATCCCGGTTTCAACCAGGGCCTTCTGGAGCCTGCTGCTCCTGCCGCCGGACAGGATGGTTTGGAGCAGATCGAGAGCGGGCATATCGTCTGAAGACATCGCCGGAATGGGGTAGGCCATCATGAGTTTTTCGACTTGAATGTCGAGCTTGAGTGTCTTTCTTCGGGCGGTCTTTTGCTCGGGTTCCAGATCAGGAACTGCCTGGGGCGTGACGGCACGGGGGTGGCTCCCATAGTGGAGCGCCACGAGCCTTGCCACCTGGCGGGCATCGACATCGCCGCTTACGACGATGACGGCGCGATCCGGAGAGTAATTGCGGTCATAAAAGTTTCGGGCATCCTCGGCCTTCATCGCGGCAAGGTCCTCGGCAAATCCGATCACAGGCCAGCGGTAGGAGTGCTTCGTAAAGGCCAGTCCATAGATCTCCTGGTAGAGCGTTCCATCCGGATTGTTTTCGGTGCGAAATCGGCGCTCATTTTGAACCACCTCGCGCTCGGTGGAGAACGACGCATCGTTCACGACAAGGTTGCGCATCCGATCGGCTTCGAGTTGAACGATCAGCTCGAGTCTCTCCTTGGGAAGCTCCTGCACGTAAGTGGTGTGGTCGTGGGTGGTGTAGGCGTTCTCGCCCTCCACGCCTGCTGCCTCAAGACGCCGATCAAATTCACCGTCGGGAACCTTCTGGGTACCCTTGAACATCATGTGCTCGAAGAGGTGCGCAAGTCCGGTCCTTCCCACCTCTTCATCGCGGGAGCCCACGTCATACCAAGTCTGGTAGGCGAAGGTGGGGGATGACTCGTCTTCGATGACAAGAAGGCGGAGCCCGTTCTGAAGCCTGAACCGATGGGCCTTGATGCCGTCGGCAATCGGGATCTGATCACCCTCTGGGCCTCCGGGCAGGCCGAGGTGGGCGCAGGAGGCAGCCAAAAAACCGACGAGGATCGAAGTTGCAAAGAGCGGCTTTCTTGAGGTTTTCATGATGGTCTCTTCCGTCCAAATTTTTTACACTGAAGGGAACCCATGCGGCGATCGAATCCTTTGTACATCTACATTTTCTCCGGCCTCTCGGTCCTTGGCGTGATCGTCGGACTCTACGGAGCGCTGCATTCCCCGCTTTTCATGGTCCGTGTCGTCGAGGTGGCCGAGCAGCCCGAGGATGCGCCGCTGGATGCCCGCACGGTTTCGATGCTGGCGGATGTGCCGCTGGGCGAGGTGAGCCTCGTCGACCTGAATCTCGAGTCGATCCGCAGGCGACTCGAAGCCCATACTTGGATCCGGGGAGCCGTCCTGACCAAGAGGTTTCCCCAAACTTTGTCGATTCAGGTGATCTACCGTGCACCGATCGGTTTGCTGCAGTCGCCCAAGGGCAAGCTCCAGTACGTGGATTCGGACGGAAGCCTGTTTGGGGCACTCGATCTCAGGGCGAAATCTGACCTGCCACTGCTCTCGGGTTCCCGCCAGGATGACGCAATCCGTCTCCTGCGATCGTGGAGCGCGCGCAAGTGGAGGATCGCCAACCAGGTCTCGCAGATCGTCTATGACGAAGAAGAAGGGTTCCAGGTCTGGACCACCTTCAAGCCCTCACACCGCGTGCGGGTGATCCTGGGTCAAGAAATTGACGCTGCTGATTTTGATGAGCATCTGGCACGAATTGACTCGGTATTCGGGCAAGTCGTCGAGCGTTCGATCCCGGCTCGTCAAATCTACGCCGACTCCAGCAAAAAAATAGTTGTCAGAACTGTTCGGGGTTCTTAGACTTCCTTAGAGCCAATAGACCGACACCGGATGTGTGGTCTTTGGCGGCCGGTTTGTGACGGCCATAACTTGACGGCCTTAAGGAAGAGGTGCTGGATGTCCAACAAAAAGGATTTTGTTGTCGGACTCGACATTGGAACCACCAAGATCTGCTGCATTGTCGGCGAGATTGTCGAGCCCGGCCCCAACCCCGTCATCGATATCGTCGGAATCGGCACGGCTCCTTCCAACGGCCTTCGCAAGGGCGTGGTGATCAACATTGATACCACGGTCGAGAGCATCACCAAGGCGGTCGAAGAGGCCGAGCTCATGGCCGGAGTCGAGATTTCCTCGGTATACACGGGGATCGCCGGCGGCCACATCAAGTCTTTTAACTCCACCGGGATCGTCGCGATCAAGGACAAGGAGATCAACGAAAACGATGTCCAGCGCGTGATTGACGCTGCCAAGGCAGTCGCAATCCCGCTCGATCGCGAGGTGATCCACATCATCCCGCAGGAATATGTGGTCGACGAGCAGGACGGAATCCGTGATCCCATCGGAATGAACGGCGTGCGGCTTGAAGCCCAGGTGCATATCGTGACGGGAGCCGTCTCGTCGGCACAGAACATCATCAAGTGCGCAAACAAGGCGGGACTGAATGTCTCTGAGATCTGCCTCGAGCCGATCGCATCGAGCGAGGCAGTGCTCTCGCAGGACGAGAAGGACCTCGGGGTCGTGCTCGTAGACATCGGCGGCGGCACAAGCGATATCGCCATCTTCAAGGAAGGTGCGGTGGTCTACACCGGAGTCCTTGCCATCGGTGGAAACCACATCACCAACGACATCTCTGTCGGACTCCGTACGCCCATTGCCGAGGCCGAGAAGATCAAGATCCAGTATGGATGCGCGTTGGCCTCGTTGGTCAGCGCAGACGACACAATTGAAGTGCCCGGGGTCGGTGGACGCAAGCCACGCATCCTTTCTCGGAAGCTGCTGGCCGAGATCATCGAGCCGCGCGTGGAGGAGATCTTCAACCTCATCCACACCGAGATCCAGAAGTCAGGATTTCAGGACGTGCTTTCCGGCGGCATCGTGATCACCGGAGGATCGACCCTGCTTGAGGGCATGCCCGAGCTTGCCGAATACGTCTTCGAGATGCCCGTCAAGCGCGGCATTCCTTCCGGAATCGGCGGCCTCAGGGATGTCGTGAACTCACCGAAGTTCGCCACCGGCGTGGGGCTCCTGCAGTACGGGGCACGCAACCTCGGAAGGCATCTTGGCAGGAATCGCTTCACGATCCGCGACAAGAACATCTACGACAAGGTGCGCGGCTCGATGCGCTCGTGGATCAAGGATTTGTTTTAACATTCAACCCACTCAACCAGCAGAACTGAAAAAGAGGATCTTCGAAAATGTTCGAAATCGACCAGATGGCAAGCCAGGGAGCAAAGATCAAGGTAGTCGGCGTGGGCGGCAGCGGATGCAATGCCGTCAACACGATGATTCGGATGGGGCTTGAGGGCGTTGAGTTCATCACCGCCAACACCGACAAGCAGGCTCTGGATGCCTCGCTGGCTCCTACCAAGCTCCCGATCGGACAGGAACTGACCAAGGGCCTCGGCGCTGGCGCCAACCCTGAAGTGGGCCGTAAGGCCGCGCTCGAAGACTATGCCCGCATCTCTGAAATGCTGGCCGGATCAGACATGGTCTTCATCACCGCCGGCATGGGCGGCGGCACCGGTACTGGCGCGGCCCCCGTGTTTGCCAAGATTGCCAAGGAAGTCGGCGCGCTGACCGTAGGCGTCGTGACCAAACCCTTCATGTTCGAAGGACGCAAACGCATGAAGCATGCCGAGCAGGGCATGGATTGGCTGCGTGACAACGTGGACTCGCTGATCACAATCCCCAACCAGCGCCTGCTTGCCATCTCGGGCAACACGCTCTCGATGGTGGATGCGTTCAAGAAGGCTGATGAAGTCCTGCTGAACGCTGTCCAGGGCATCTCTGACCTGATCAACCACACCGGCCTGATCAACTCGGACTTCGCCGATGTGCGTACGATCATGCAGAACAAGGGCCTTGCCCTCATGGGTATCGGCCATGCTTCGGGCGAGAATCGTGCAGTTGAGGCCGCCACGAACGCCATCTCGAGCCCGCTGCTCGAGGACGTCTCGATCGAGGGTGCAACCGGCATCATCATCAACATCACCGGCAGCTCGAACCTGAGCATCCATGAAGTCAACGAGGCAACAACGCTCATCATGGAAGCCGCCCATGAGGACGCCGAGATCATTTTTGGCACCGTGATCGACGAGGCCCTGAAGGATGCAGTGAAGGTCACGGTCATCGCTACCGGCCTTGGCGGAGCGAACCTCGCAGCAGCAGCCACCATCTCGGCTGGAGCTCAGGCGAAGGTCGCACCGGCACCGGCATTTGCTGCCGCACCGTCAATCGAGATCAACACTGCGGCTACCCGCACTGTGGCTCCGCCGGCGCCGAATGCAGCCATGCTGGCCTCAAGCCAGATTCAGCAGGTGGCAGACACGCAGGTGGATCAGATCGCCAAGGCGCCGATGGGCGCAGGTGCAGAGGGTGGAGAGCTTGCCCGTGCGAGGGCGCTTGCCACCAAGTTGGGCATCTCGAGCCTCACCGATGATGAGTATGATGTCCCGACCTACATCCGTCGCCAGCAGGACAAGGATCTGAACTCGTAATTTCCTGGCGCACGCTGGAACCCAAAGGGGCTGCCGGAGACGGCGGCCCCTTTTTTTTTCTTCTTCTTCTTCTTCTTCTTCTTCTTCTTTTTCTTTTGGGGGGTGGGCCTACTTCCAGAAGGCGAGTGCTGCTGCGGCGAAAATCAGCACCAGAGACCCGGCCTGCCGGAGGTTGGGCGTCTCACCCAGCCAGAGCCAGGCGAACGCGAGAAATACGAGCAAAGTGATGCACTCCTGCAGGATCTTGAGTTCTGTGGCGGAGAGGGATGCCTCGGGGTTTGCGTAACCCCAACGGTTTGCGGGCACCTGAAGGGCATATTCAGGAAGAGCCAGGAGCCAGCTCGCGAGGACGGCTAGGTGCGGCGTCATGGGCGGCGAATCTTCCTGCCCGGTTCGTCAAATTGCAATATGCGGTGTCAAAAATAAATCCATGCGTGGGATTTGCAATTCGACAAGTCCTGTTTATCCTGACGCCGTTGGTGGGAACGTTTAACTGAGGGGGAAGTTCATGTCATTTTCACGGAAGATGGCTGCATTGGCCTTTTTGGCGTTTGCGGCATCCTCAGCTGCTTTTGGGAGCGCTGAGTTCAAAGATGGGGAAGTCATCGTCAAGTATCGCTCTGGCGTGGTCCGTCCCCGCGAGGCGATGAACCTGCTTTACAATGCAGCGGGAGTTCGCGCAGTGCGCTACCTGCGCGGCACCATGAAGGGCTTTGAGCATGTCCTGCTCGACGAGAGCGTCAAGGTGCAGGATGCCATTGCCGAGTTCGAAAAGAACCCGATGGTTGAGTACGCTCAGCCCAACTACATCATTCGTATTGCTCCTTCTGAGTTGCAGGAAAGCATGCAGAATCCTCCGCCGATCGGCGGCATTCCCTGCATTCCCGGAATCAACATTCCCGGATGCGACCCCAATGCGAAGTGGCCCTGCCTGATTCCGGGCATTCCCTTCCCTCCGGGCTGTGATGACTCGGGCGGCGGCGGCGGCGGCGGGGGCGGCGGTGGAAACCCGGGCAACCCCGGAAACCCCGGCACGCGCCCTGACCTGCAGCCGGCTCCTCCAGAAGTCGTGCCTCCTATGGACGATCCTGAGAATGACAAGGCCTATGGCCTGAAGAAGATCGGTGCAGTCGACTCCTGGCCCTCGCATCGTGGCGACAAGCAGATGGTGGTGGCAGTGATCGACACTGGCATCGACTATAACCACGAAGACCTCTCGTTTAACGTGTGGCGCAATCCAAGCCCCACCAAGAACGACGTTGCGGGCTACGACTTCATCCATAACGACGGTCTGCCTTTCGATGATCAGGGCCATGGCACTCATTGCGCCGGCACGATTGGTGCGGTCGGCGGAAACGGCAAGGGTCTTTCGGGCGTCAATCAGCGCGTTTCGATCATGGGCCTGAAGTTTCTTTCGGCCGAAGGAAGCGGAACGACCGATGGTGCGATCCAGGCGATCGATTATGCGGTCAAGAACGGAGCCAAGGTGCTCAGCAACAGCTGGGGCGGCCCGGGTGGCGCAGAGAACAAGGCTCTTTATGACGCAGTGGAACGTGCTCGCACGGCTGGCGTTCTGTTCATCGCTGCCGCTGGTAACGACGGCAAGGATAACGACAATCCGGATGAGGCCAGCTATCCCGCGGGTTTCGACAATGAGAACCTGATCTCGGTGGCTGCTACCGACCAGAATGACAAGATGGCGTTCTTCTCGAACTACGGGAAGAAGACCGTCCATGTCGCAGCTCCTGGAGTGAACATCTACAGCCTGGCACCTGGAAACGGGTTTGCCACCATGTCGGGAACGTCCATGGCGTGCCCCCATGTGGCAGGCGCTGCAGCCCTGCTGTGGTCGAAGAATCCGACTTGGGACTTCAAGATGGTGAAGGACACCCTCATGGGCACGGTCGATGTGGTTCCTGCTCTGGCACCCAAGACGGTGACGGGCGGTCGCATCAACGTGCTGAAGGCCCTGCAGGTCACGCAGTAAGCAAGTGATCTCGACGGAATGAAGCCGGCCCCGAAAGGGCGCCGGGGGCCAAGGAATTAGGCCAATCCAGTGGGGGGGACGGGGCGCAAGCCCCGCCCCCTCACGTGTTTTTACAAGCTCCATCCTGGAGCAGGGCTGGCCGCGGACTCATCCGTGAGGGGCGGACAGGCAGGACCCGACCGGGCCTTCCATTGCCGGTCAAAGCCGGTCAAACAAACTTCATCTTCGCGCCCAGGCTCTTGAAGCGGTGGCCATCAATGTGGAGCTGTTCGGAGCGTTCCTGGCCCTCTTTGCAGTCCACGCACAGGGTGGCAGTGGGGCGCACCTCAAGGCGCTTGAGGCCGATGTCGTCGCCGCAATCCGTGCAGCTTCCAAAGTGACCCTGTGCAATACGGTCGAGTGCGTCTTCGATCTTTTTCAGGAAGAGTGCTTCGCGGTTCCGAAGTCGCATGCGCATCCCGGTCTCGCCTTCGCTCGAGGTCAGGTCAGCCTCATCACTCAGGTCCTCCGGCCGGAGCTGGAATTCCTCGTTTACGAGCTTTCCACTGTAGAGCAGACGCTCGCGCTTGCTCTCGAATAGGGCCTTGAATCGGTGCAGGGTCTCTCTTTCCATAAGGACAACTCCTCCTGTGCCAGAGAGATTGCGAGCGACGGGCCATGTCAGGACTGTGTGAGGATGTGCGCTAAGTCTTTGAATGGATGAATGAAAAATGCCCGGCCCCGGTTCCATCCGGGGTCGGGCATTTTTTCAGGCAACAAAACCTGGAGTCAAAAGGACCCCGAGCAGAACGCTCAGGCCCATTTGCGGGTCATCGTCTGCCCAAGGCTCTTGCTCGTACGGCCAGCTGCCGTGAGCACTTCCTTGCGTTCCTGCTCTTCCTTGCAGGACACGCACAGGGTGGCCGTGGGCCTTGCGAGCAGGCGGTTCTGGCCAATGTCCTCGCCGCACTCCTCGCATTCACCGAAAGTGCCTTCTTCGATGCGCTTGAGCGCCTCGTCGAGCTTCTTGATGTACAGCACCTCGCGGTTGCGAAGGCGCATGCGCATCGACTGCTCGATATCGGAGGTGGCCTGGTCGAGTTCATCGAACCGGTCATCCCCGTTGACACTAAAGTCTTCACGAAGGACGCGATCGTTGAACAGGAGCGACTGGCGCTGCTGCTCGAAGATCTTTTTGAATTTCTTCAATGCGTCTTTCCTCATGATTTACCCCCCTTGAGCTCCTTTAAGATCCATTGACTGATGGACTGGAGCGTCTCCATGACTCCGTCTCCCCGGTTAGCCACCGCCTCGAAGGACGGTCGCCGCGCCGAGTTGAACGCAGCCTCGAGTTCCTGTCGGGACACCACTCCCGGCAGGTCTCGCTTGTTGTACTGGAGCACCAACGGAAGCTTGTGAATATCGTAACCCTGATGCTCCAGGCTTTTGGCCAAGGCATCGAAGCTCTCGAGATTCGCTTCCATTCGTTCCGCCTGGCTGTCGGCGACAAAAACAACGCCGTCGACCCCCTTCATGATGAATTGGCGGGACACTTCATAAAACGTCTGGCCGGGGATGGTGTAGAGGTGAAAACGAGTCTTGTACCCGTTCACGTCCCCGATGGTGAGGGGCAGGAAGTCAAAGAAGAGCGTGCGCTCGTTCTCAGTGCTCAGATTGACGAGCTTGCCCCTGCGCTCCTGCTGCGTGTGCTCGTAGACGTACTGGATGTTGGTCGTCTTACCGCTGAGCCCCGGGCCGTAATAGATGATCTTGCAGTTGATCTCCTTGGCCGCGTAGTTGATGAAGCTCATCCTGCCACCTCGACGCGGTTTTGCAGCGCCTTTCCGATCGTCTGGCGATCGGAATATTCGAGCGTTCCGCCCACTGGAATTCCGTGGGCAAGCTTGGTGACTCGAATGCCAAGCGGCTTGACGAGCCTTCCGACATACATCGCCGTTGCCTCGCCCTCGACGCTCGGGTTCGTGGCGAGGATCACCTCACTCACGCCCCCTGACTGGATGCGGGCCAGCAGCTCGCGAATCTTCAGCTCCTCGGGTCCCACCCCGTCGAGGGGTGAAAGTGCTCCATGAAGCACATGGTACTGGCCGTTATGGGAGCCCGACTGCTCGATGGCCATCACGTCGGAGGGGCGCTCCACCACGCAGACTGTGCCGGTGCGCCTGGAGGGTTCAGTGCAGAGCGAGCAGGGGCTCTGCTCCGTGAAGGTGAAGCAGGAATCGCAGAGACCGGTCTTGAGCTTTGCCGCCGTAATCGCGTCCGAAAGGTTTCGGGCGTAGGCCTCGTCCTGCTTCAAGATGAAGTAGGCAAGCCGAGTGGCGGTCTTCTCGCCGATCCCCGGGAGTTTCGAGAGTTCGAAGATCAGGCGTGCTACCGGGTCAAGGTTTCCCCGCATGGGATCCTCCCGCCTTTGGGCTGCCGTTCACGAGGATTTCAATCGGACTGAGCTCACCACCGAAAAGCGCCTGCGCCTCGCGGATCACCGGATGGTTCTCTGCCGCCTGCCTGGCACTCGTTTCGCGCTCGTGATGCTCGCGTTCGCGCCGGGCTGCGATGCTCTCCGCCTGCGGCTCGCCCCCAGTGGGCTCGGTAATGTCGATCTCCACGGGAATCATCCGCCCGAATGCCTCGCGCAAGATCTGTGAGAGGCTGTCGGCATGGGTTCGGTGGCTGAGCTGTTCCTTGTAAAAGCCCACCGACTTGGGAAAACGAATCAGGAGCTCAGGCTTGGTCTCACTGGGAAAACCGCTGCAGATGGCGTTTTCGAGTGCAGTGGCAATGAAGGGGCGGGACTGGCGCACGAGCAGAACGAGCCCTTCCCAGTCCTTGGGGGCACTCTTGAGTGCAGGTGCGGGGATGGCCTGGGTCTTCGGCGGAGCAACCAACGCGGGCCTTGGGGTGCCACCGGCCGGGCCGCTTGAACCGCTGCCTGCAGCACCCACGGTCACCAGCGTCTCTGCCGTCGCGCACTTGATGACGAGCACGTCGAGCACGGTCTTGGGTTGCGGCGAGCGGGCAATCCATTCCACGCCCTGATGCAGGGCCTGGAAGATCATCTCAAGTTCTTCGACTTCGCGAAGTGGCGCGAGTCGCTGAAGCTCCTGCCATTCGTGCTCCGAGTACTCACCCGCACGCCCTGCACTCGCCCCAATCTTGGCCAGAATGAGGCCGTGCAGGTACTCGATCAGGTGCCGGGTCAGGAGCTTCAGGTCGTGTCCCTGTTCGTAGGCCGACTGGATCACCGCCAGCCCCTCGAGAGCCTTGCGTTCGAGGATGGCCTTGAGCACCGACAAGATGAGCTGGCTTTCGATGAGACCGATGCTTTCGCGTACGCCCTCAATCGAGATCTTCTCGCCCGAGAAGGCAATTACCTGATCCAGGAGTGACAGGGCATCGCGCAGGCCGCCTTCGGCCGCACGGGCGATGAGGGCGAGGGCGGGAGCTTCGGCCTGGATTCCCTCGGCCTGCAGGACCTGTGAGAGTCGCGCCTGGATCTGGGCAGCGCTCACGCGCTTGAGGTCAAAGCGTTGCACTCGCGACAGGATCGTGGCCGGGATCTTGTGGGGCTCGGTCGTGGCAAAAATGAAGACGACATGCGGAGGAGGCTCCTCAAGGGTCTTGAGCAGCGCATTGAAAGCCGCCGTACTGAGCATGTGGACTTCGTCGATGATGTAGATCTTGCGCGTGCCCGAGGAGGGCATGAATCTGGCGCTCTCGCGGATTTCGCGCACATGATCCACACCGTTATTCGAGGCGCCGTCGATCTCGATCACGTCCACGCTGTTGCCGCGCGTGACCTCTAAGCAGCTGGCGCACTGGTCACAGGAGTTCAGCCATTGCCCGTCCCAGGAATTGCCGGGGCAGCGCATGACCTTGGCAATGATACGTGCGATCGAGGTTTTGCCGATCCCGCGCGAACCGGTGAACAGGTAGGCCTGATGGATTCGGTCAGACCGAATCGCATTCATCAGCGTTCGCACCACCGGGGCTTGCCCCACAATGTCTGCGAACTGCGCAGGTCGCCATTTTCTGGCGAGAACTACGTAAGATCCCAAGGTTTTCCCCCACACTTGGTTCGTTTAGAGTGGCGGCAACCTACACTGCGTCATGGGTGAGAACAAGCAGGAATGACCGTTTTTTCGCTGAGTGCTTAGCGCGCAGCATCAAGCGCGCCGAGCAGCCAGTGCTTCATGATGATGGCCTGTGAAGCCGCCTGTGCTGCGGCGAGTCTATCGCGCTTGTATCGAATAAATTCATCCTGACGGATGAGGATGGACTGTCGACCGAGCTTGAGCCAGCCCATCCCGAAGGCGTTGCCGAGAACGCCGTAGGATCCAAAGCGTTGTTCCGAGCCCTCAGTCCAGAACCACGTGAGAGGAACCATCAAGTCTGATGGGAGCGTGGCCTTGAGGTATCCCGCTAGAGTGTGTTGAAGCGTGGAGCGTGCAACCTGCTCGTGGATGTCGACCGGCGACAGTCGGACTGCCTCCGCCACAAGGGCCTCGCAGCTCTCAGAAGCAAGCGAGGCTGACGAGCGGACATCCAAGCTCTCAAAGCCATCGGTCCAGAAGTGATTCACCGGAAGGACATGGAGGGGAACGCTCATGTCTTGAATGTGATGAAGCATGAAGCCCAGAAGCCTCAGGCGATCCGCGAGCGGCGCACCACCGAGCATCGCGTCCCTCATCCTGTCCTCAAGATCGAGAATACGTGCCTTGGAGTTCTCCCGGATTCCGGCTTCCTCGATCTCGTCGCTGCTTGGATGATAAAAGTGGGAATAGCGCAGCCACTTGTTCAGGAGGTTGCGATCCTCCCAGAGATTGGCCTGGATCACGCGCTTTTGAAGCGAGTCGGGCAGCTCCTTGGGTCTGCCCTCCGGGTCGGTGAGGCAGGGAGCTACGGCTCGAAACGCAGCAAGCGTGATCTGCTCGTGGTCACCGAGGCTGTATGCCAGCGCAGGCTGGGCCCCGAAGAGGTAGAGCGTCCAGGCCACCGTGCCGAGCCGGCCCAGCGGGATCGCATTTGAAATGCACCGCATGGGCGCATGGCTCCCATCGGGCGACCGGCAAGTCAAGTCGTCTGGATCCCGGCCCCTGGTGCTTCGCGCAGCCAACCTTCAAGGAACAGCGAGACAGCCGAGTCCATTTGCTGGTGTTCCTGCACCCAGAAGCTCACTTCAATCGTCTGGAAGCCATCGGCCAGTGCCTGCAGCGACACGCGCACGTCACGACGAGCGTCGATCGCAGAAATTTCAGAGGCGATCCGGTGTGCAAGGCCGGACGCCGCCGAGAAGCTGCTTGTGAGGTTCACGCGAATGCGGGTCGAGGCCTGGATGCCCTGCTGCCTGGACCCCTGGTTCAGGATCTTCGTATTCACGAGCTCGGAGTTGGGTACAACCCAGGTGGTTCCGGATGGTGTGCGGATGCGTGTGCTGCGTAGACCGATCTCGTCGACCTCGCCCGAGGATCCGCCAACTGAGATCCGGTCACCGGGCTGGAAGTTGTGATCGATGATGATCGTGAACCCTGAGATCATATTCGAGAGAGTGTCCTTGGCGGCAAGCCCCACCGCCAGGGATCCCACGCCCAAAGCGGTCACGAGGCTCATGACATCAAATCCGAAGTGCTGCAGCACCACGATGAGACCGGAAACGGTCATCAGCAGCGTCAGCGTGTTGCGCAGGAGCGGAAAAAAACCGGTCCTCGAGAGTTCTTCAGAACCTCCGCGGGCCATCGCCCAGTCCAGCAGGGCAAAGCCAAAGCTTCGTGCCCAGAAGGCCACGATCAGCACTTCCGAAACGAATGTCGCGGCCATGAGCATGTTTGAGAAGTCGTGAGGAAGCCGGACCATTGAAACAGCCGCGCGAAAACAAAGTGGATAGGCAAGCCATGCAAGGGCTGAAGAAGTCCTTGAAAGAGGGTTCCAGGAGATCTTTCGGTTCAGCCAATCCAGTAGGAGCCGCGCAAGTTTCACTGCGATGGGGGTCGCCAGAAGGACAAGGGTAAAGCCGAGCCATGAGTGCATCGAGTGGAGAGAGTACATGTTTGCAGGTTGCCTTGATGGCGGATTGATGTCATCTCGTACGTGAACTCATGCGGCACCTGCATCTTTCCACCCCGGTCGGAACGCTGGCGACCACCTGCAGCTCGGTGGGCAGGCTGGTTCGCGTGGATTGGTTGCCGGTTTTTTCCGTACCCGTGGGGCCAGTTCCGGACTGTGAGTCACTTCCGTCTCCTGCAAGGAAGCTTCTGGGAGATCTACATCGTTACTTCACGACGGGTGAACCCCTCGATGCCGAATGGGTGCTTTCCGAGGGCCTTGAAACCCGGGCATGGAGTGAATTCCAAAAGGCCGTCTACCGAGCGGTGCTCTCGATACCTCACGGTGAAACTCGGACCTATGCCTGGGTGGCCAACCGCATCCGGCGTCCGGGAGCCAGTCGCGCGGTAGGCCAGGCGCTTCGGCGAAACCAGCACCTGATTTTCGTACCCTGTCACCGAGTGATTTCTGCGGGCGACATCGGCGGCTTCATGGGGCTTGCCGACCCCGATGCGCCCGAGCTGCGCTTCAAGCAGGGGTTGCTCGACTGGGAGCACTCCTGGCGTAACCCGTCCTTCAGTTTTTTGGCGCAGAAGACCGGTTGAGGTCGCGCCAGCTCTTGCCCTCGCGGGCGGACCGGTTCAGCTGAAAATCGACGACCGCCGAGCGGTGCTCTCCGTAGCTGCGGGTAAACACATGGTGACCGTCATTCTTTGAGACGAAGAAGAGATAATCGCTCACGGCAGGGTTCAGGGCTGCCTCGATGGCCATGGCCCCCGGGTTGGAGATCGGTCCCGCAGGAAGGGCCGGCACCTTGTAGGTGTTATAGGGGGTGAATGCCTGCAGGTCCTTCTTTCGGATGTTCCCGTCGTACTGCTCCCAGATCCCGTAGATGGTCGTGGGATCACTCTGCAGCCGCATCCGCTTCTTCAGGCGGTTATGGAAGACCGAGCTGATCAGCCGTCGCTCGTCCGGTGCGCCGGTCTCCTTTTCGATGATCGATGCGAGCGTGATGATCTCAAACTGCGTCATCTGCAGCACGGTGCCCGGCTTTTTTTGGATCTCGGCCCAGACCTGCCGATAACGCCGGTGCATCTGCTCGAGCATCTCTTCGGGGGTCTGCAGACGGTTGAACGCGTAGGTGTCGGGAAAGAGAAAACCCTCGAGAGTAGCCGGCGAAAAGCCGACGCCATCAAATACCTTTTTTACGAAGGCCGGGTCTCGACAGAGCTCGATGATCCTGGCTTTGCTGGCGAGTCCGGCCTGCTCGATGCGAGCTGCGATCTCAAAGAGGTTTTCGCCTTCGCGGATCGTGACGGGCCTCTTGACGCTCACCCCGGAGGCGAGAGTCTCCAGAAGTTCAATGGGCGTTTGCTGGTCGGTGATCCGATACTCGCCCGACTTGAGGTCTCGCCAGGTGTGCTTCAGCCGCGCAAGAGCAAGCAGTTGACGTCGATCGAGGTTAATTCCCGCTGTTTCCAGCTCCTGAAGGACGGTGGCGGGTGTGGCTCCCCTGGGCACCAGTACGAAAGACTCGGCAGGAACCGAGGCCGTCTCGCCGATGGGCCTCAGGGCAAACAGTGCCAGCGGGGCAATCCAGAGGGCGGCCGCCAGGAGGCCAATGACCGGGGCCAGGCCAAAAGCCCAGCGCAACAGGGAACGCATCCTTTAAGGTTCGCTTTTTTTCTTTACGGGGGCAAATGGCTTTGTTACCCGGAGGAAGGCCGAGCTTTTCGGTCTTCAAAGCAGCAGAAAAAAATCCAAACCCCACTCTAATTCGCTGACGTCGATGATCTGGCAATAATCTGGCGTCGCGTGTGATCCAGATCCCCTCGGGAGAATCTCCATGCATCTCAGAGAGCTTAAAGAAAAGAAGATCGGTGACTTGGTCGAGATGGCCAAGGAGCTCGGCATTGAGAACGCAGGCGGGCTGCGCAAGCAGGACCTGATCTTCCTCGTTCTCCAAAAGAAGGCCGAAAAGGACGAGCACATCTATGCTGACGGCGTGCTGGAGTGCCTGCCCGATGGCTTCGGATTCCTCCGCGCCCCGGACTACAACTACCTGCCCGGTCCCGATGATGTGTACGTTTCGCCCTCGCAGATCCGTCGTTTCGGCCTGCGTACGGGCGACACCGTGAGCGGCTCGGTTCGTGCGCCTAAAGAGGGCGAGCGCTACTTTGCCATGCTTAAGGTCGAGCAGGTCAATTTCCAGGCCCCAGAGACGAACTCTGAAAAGACCTTGTTCGACAACCTGACCCCGCTTTATCCCAACAAGCGCATCAACCTCGAGTACCA
>CAIOHW010000173.1 GCA_903858195.1 Oligoflexia bacterium
CAGGTGCTCACCCGGCCCGAGGAGTTTGACGTGATTGCCACGCTGAACCTCAACGGAGACTACCTCTCGGACGCACTGGCAGCCCAGGTGGGCGGCATTGGCATCGCTCCGGGCGGTAACGCCAACTACGTCACCGGACACGCCGTATTTGAAGCGACCCATGGCACCGCGCCCAAGTACGCGAACCTCGATCGCGTGAATCCCGGCTCGGTGATCTTGTCTGGCGAGATGATG
The DNA here is from genome assembly GCA_903858195.1 of Oligoflexia bacterium. Lineage (GTDB taxonomy): Bacteria > Bdellovibrionota > UBA1018 > UBA1018 > UBA1018 > CAIOHW01. Next base: position 235 of record CAIOHW010000173.1, read on the forward strand.
CTCCGGCACATGGGCTGGAACGAAGCGGCCGACCTGATCATCAAGGGCATGGACGGTGCTATTGCGGCAAAGACCGTGACCTACGACTTTGCCCGCCTGATGAAGCAGGAAGGCCAGCCCGGAGTCACCGAAGTGAAGTGCTCCGAGTTCGGCAAGGCCATCATCGAGCACATGTAAGGATAGGGGAGCACACAATGATCAAGAAACCCGTCAGAGTCGCAGTCACCGGAGCAGCAGGCCAGATCGGCTATGCCCTTCTTTTTCGCATCGCAAGCGGCGAGATGATGGGCAAGGACCAGCCCGTCATCCTCCAGATGCTCGAGCTCCCTGCGGCCCAGAAGGCGCTGGGCGGCGTGATGATGGAGCTTGAGGACTGCGCCTTCCCGCTGCTCGCCGGAATGGTGGCCACCGATGATCCAAATGTCGCGTTCAAGGACGCAGACGTGGTGCTGCTCGTGGGTGCCCGTCCTCGCGGACCCGGAATGGAACGAAAGGACCTGCTCACTGAAAACGGAAAGATCTTCACCGTGCAGGGTGAGGCGATTGGCAAGCACTCGAGCCCCGACGTCAAGGTGCTGGTCGTAGGCAATCCCTGCAACACCAACTGCTACATCGCCATGAAGACTGCGCTCAAGTACGGCCGCGTGAAGGCTCGCAACTTCACTGCGATGCTCAGGCTCGATCACAACCGCGCTCTCTCGCAGCTTGCAGCCAAGACGGGCAAGGCAGTTGCCGGTTTCAAGAAGATGACCGTCTGGGGCAACCACAGCCCGACGATGTATCCCGATTTCCGCTTTGCGACGGTGGACGGGCAGGCCGTGAAGCCCCTCGTTTCTCCCAATGGCGATGACACTTGGAACAAGGAAACCTTCATTCCCAAGGTCGGCAAGCGCGGAGCAGCGATCATTGAAGCTCGCGGGCTTTCTTCGGCAGCCTCTGCTGCCAATGCCGCCATCGATCACATGCATGACTGGTGGCTCGGCTCCAAGGGCGAGTGGGTGACGATGGGTGTGCCCTCGGATGGTTCTTACGGAATTCCCGAGGGAGTGATCTTTGGCTATCCCTGCACCACCGAAAGCGGTGAGTACAAGATCGTGCAGGGCCTTGAGATCGATGCGTTCTCGAAAGAAAAGATCGCAAATACCCTCAAGGAGCTCGAAGAAGAGCGCGCCGCAGTGGCAGGGATGCTCTAAAGCCCCTTAACCTTGCCGGGACAAATGCCGATCCGTCAGGGTGGGCCCGCGTGTCAGAAAACGGTCAGCGCTCTGCGCCTGGATGGCGTTGCTCCCATGGATCATCTCCTCTGGCGAGCCTGCCCGTGCCGGCGTGATCGCCGACTGCGCGTCGATCATGGGACACTGGTGGGAGCCCCATCTAAGCATCCGGCCGCTTCCGGGCCAGACCCAGGCCGAAGCCTGGATCGAGTCCATGCCGTTTCAAAAACGCAGGCTCTTTTTGCTGCCCCAGCCCAGTGTCCGGGTTTTCAACCGGGGCCTTGAGCCCCTGTCTGGCGCCAAGCTCGCCTCCCTCAAGGCCGAGCTCGAGCGCACCTTCGAGCAGATGCGAAAAACCTCGAACCTCGATGACGCCTATCTCGAGGCCTATGGGCGGCATGTGGTCGCGGCCTCGGGGGTGCTTGAGGCGCAGGGGGTCAATCATGTGATCCGCGTCAAGCACATCGAGTCGATGCGCCATCCGCATCTGGAGATCTTGATTGAGCCGGGCGAGGGGACCGATTTGGGCCGCATTGCAGGCGGATTGCAAAAGCTAAACGGCGACACCGAGCTGATCTACGACCCCGATGCCAATCTGAGTGCGGGAGCGCTCGGCTCGTTCACCGAAAAAGGGTTTCAGCTTCCGGGGCGCGCTCCCAAGCTCGTCACTTCGAAAAAGTCGATCACCGATGGGATCGGTGGCTCGCTCACGCTTCGGCACGAGATCCAGCACGCCTACTACTCGAGCCTCCGCAAGGCTGGAAAGCAGCTTGGCTGGATGCAGGGAGATTTTCGGGTTCCACGCGATCGCGCCGTGAAGTCAATTTTTGATAACGACTTCACCTACGAGAGTTACATGAGCTTCGAGGAGATCCTCAATCACACCCAGGATCTCAGGGTTCTGCTGGGCAGGATCTCGCGCGGAGTTAAAATCACCGAGACACCGCTCGAGCTTGCCTACAAGGCGATGACCGTGGGTGTGCTCGGAGAAAAGCTCTCGAATCTTTCAAGCCTCCTCAAAGACGCGCTCCAGACTCAGTGCGTGCTCAAGCCCGGTGTCGCACACCGATGGAAGGCGGGGGAGCAGGAGTTTGAGGTTACCTTCAAAACCCTCAGCGAAGACGGAGTGCAGCGCGCCCAGTTTGAGATTCGCGAGCTCGGTTCGCCCGTGCGGGGGGCTGATCTTTCGCTCGTGCTCGGGCCCGAGACTCGCTCAGGCTCCGCGCAGCTTGAAGAGCTTACGCGCCGCGCAGAGGCGATGGCCCGTGCCGGCCTGCAGGCTTCGACCCAGGCTCGCAGCGCCTACCGGGTGCTCGATCCGGATGGAAACTGGATGTCAGAGGCGCGGCAGTGGCCAGCGCTTGGTGATGAGGTTCGCTCCAGCTTGAAAGGGCTCCTGGATGATCCGGGGCTGATGCTCGATCGGTAGTGGGTGTGTCGGTGGGGACGCATCTTCTTAAGGGCGGCCGGTTGTTTCAGAATGGGAGTGGTCATTGGGATTGGAGGGCTGTCCTTTGCAGAAACTCAAAAGATCGTATTTCTCCGCGCTCTTCGCAGTCGGTGTTTCGCTGCTCGCGTGCGAGTCTTCTTTTGCGGCGCGCGCAGGCGGCAGGGTGCCTCAGGGCATGTCGCAGTTTTCAATCGAGTTTGATCCGGCCCAAATTCCAGCGCCCCAACTGGGGGATCCGCAGCCTTCCTATGATGTAAATTCCTGCGTGGAAGAAGATCTGGAGTTGTCGGGTGGATCCGAGCTGGCCACCCAAAATCCTGCTCCACCTGCGCCCGGGGGTGGGGGGGTTATCCCAGGCCTTGTGGAGTTCTGTGCTACTGGGTGTGCCCCGACGCCTTGTGGATCGTACGTGATCACTAGCGTCACCGCCGCAAATGCCAAAGGGAAGACCACCGGGTCAAACTGTCCATTGGGTTGGGGTTTTGTCACTTGGGATCACGTTGCCAGTCGGGTGGCGGCCGCGATACTTGCCAAAAGTCCCATCAATATCGGATGTGCTCCCAATATCTACGGTGGCACTTGTTCTTGTCAGAACATCACTTCTCAGCCCTTTTCCACGACAATAAAGCTGAGTATTCCTGGCGCGCCGCCAGGGTATCCAAGCTGCACTTTCATCGTCACAGCTGATTTTACAGGCACAGGGACAGAAAACATCGGCACCTGCAAGAAGTAGAAAACATTACCCAAGTCCCCCTCCCGGAGGTAGACCTACCGGCAGGGGGATCTTGAGATGCGCTCAGTACATTGCAAGGTGGCGGTTGGAATCCTGATCGGTTTTGCGGTGGCGGGAGCGCAGGCCCACGCCCAAGACCCCACTCCCATCGTTCAGCCCACGGTTGGACGGCGAGTCATCATTTGCGATCAATGGCAGTGGATCGGCAACGGAGCCACGACCTGGGGCTGCGTCATGCAGCCGCGCGCGGTGGCACTTGCTGGCGGACAGATCACCGATCAGGTGGTGGCTTCGCTTCAAAGCCAGATCGAAGCGCTCAAGGCCGAAATCGAGGCCCTCAAGGCTTCGAGACCCTAGCGCGAGCCGGGTCGCAGTCGAGCACAAAGCTTCGCGCATCATGAAAGTCAGGCTGGGTTCCCGCATGATCGAGTGCCCAGTAGCTGATTTTTCCTTCTTTGGATTCGATCACCGCCGTGAGGCTCGCCCTTGCGAGCTTTCCAAAGAGCGAGGGCGCGATCTCAAAGGTCGCATCACACCGACCAGGAGCTGAGCTGAACTCCAGGAGGCGCACGCCCGGAAGAGCGCTTGGCGGCTGCGGCTGACGATACGAATCGAAGTGATAGGCATTCCAGCGGCCATCGAGGGCGAGGTTGAACTCGAGGTAGGCATGGCCCTCGAGCGATAAAAAGGCCTCGAAGCAAGTCGCCTCCCAGAGTGAGCCATCCGGAGCGCGGGTCGCTCCAAAGGCGAAAAGCGCATTCCAGGAAAACGAGAGCCCGATTAAACCGGGAGGCTTGAGGCTCAAACGCCCCTCAAGACCAAGATCCGTCCAAGCGGTGGGTGAAAAGGGTTGTAGTCTCATGTAGCTCACATTGGTCTGAGCCGGGCCTCAACGGAACTCGAATTCCGTCTCCCAGCCGTAGTGGTCCGAGAAGTAGGTGCCCGGCGCATCGAAAACGACCGACCCTGAAACGGGTCTTGCTCCTTTGAGGCCAAACAGGTGGTCCAGATGCCCTTCGTCTTCTTTGACGTAGGGATTGGAGTCATCGCGGGTGCTGACCGGAAGGGGCGAAACAAAGCGCCGATAGCCCGGCAGCAGCACCGGTAGCAACTCCCAGAGCAGGGTGTAGGACGGGCCTTCGGGCGCGACATTGAGATCGCCCCCCAGGATCCGTGGAATGGGCCTTCCACGCATCACTCCGTCGCGGACCATGATGTTTGCCACTTCACGCAACTGGTCCATGCGATAGCGGTCAAAGGTGAGCTTGGGTCCGTAGTTCGCCACGAGATGGGTGTTGGCGACAAAGAACTCACCGAGGGCAGGGTGCAGCACGATCGTCGAGAGCACGCCCTTGGAAGAGATCGATTCGCCCGTAAAGACGGCCTCAAGGCCAGTGGGCTTGCTCTCAAAGATGTGGCGGGATCCGCCCAGCATCGGGTGCAGGCTCAGGATCATGAGGCCGGTCTCAAATGAACCGCGATCCAGCCTCAAAGAGTAGGGGTAGCCGCAGTCCGAGAGGAGCTTGGCGATCCAGGGCCTCCAAACCTCCTGAAGCAGGACCACATCCCAGGTCTGGTGCTCGGCTTCGTGCTTGAGCTGTGTACAAAGGCCTTCCATCCGGGAGCGTAGGTTTTTTGACAGCGGAGCCGGGAGTCCCCAGACATTGTACGTGAGCACCCGAAGCGTCGAGTCCGCCTGCGCAGGCAGATGCGCGAACAGGAGCATCAGCAGCAGGAGCGCGGTTCGACGGAGCATGCAAAGACGATAGTCGCCTGCTTGCACAGCCCGCAAGCCTGAATCGGCAGGCAGGGCAAAACCTGCCCCTTGTGCCGCATCCGTGCGCCCGTAAGCTACTTGAATGCGCTTTTGGATCATCGCTCTCGTGGGGTTTCTGGGTCTTGCTGCGCCTGCTGCGCAGGCGGAGTGGCGCACGGGGATTGCCGCGCTCGATCTCGAACCCCCGTATGCAATCCCACTCGGTGGGTTTGGCTACGGTCCCAGGCGTGCCTGGCCGCATCAGTGGTTTACCCGCAAGGATTCGGTGATGTTCAACCCCCATGAAGGGGTGCTTGATCGCCTGAGGGTCAAGGTCATGCACCTGGAGACCGGTGAAGAGGGGCGCATCTCGAAGCTCCTGTTCGTCGGCATGGATGTCGTTGCAGCACCGGTCGAGATGCGTGACGCGCTCGCCGAGAGGCTTGCCCCGCTTGGCTACGACCGAAGCTCGATCATCCTTTCAGGCACCCACACCCACAGCGGCCCCGGCGCGCTCACGCGCAATCCCATCTGGGTGCTGGGAGCAACCGATGTCTTTCACGGCAAGTTCTACGATTGGTGGCTCGACCAGACGGTCGAGGCCGTGAAGCTGGCGCGTTCGCGCATCGAGCCTGCCGAGATTTTTTCGAGCCGCTTTAATGCCGTGGGCCTGCAGCGCAACCGCCGTGCCGGTGACCATGTTGTCGATCGCACGGCCCATGCCCTGCTCGCCCGTTCCGCCGACGGGCGGTGGCTGGGCGGAATGGTGAATCTGCCCATCCACGGGATTTCACTCTCCGAAAAGAACATGCGCTTCAGCGGCGACACCCCGGGCGCGATCGAAGCCCATACTGAGCGCCTTCTGGCTTCGCGAAGTCGCCAGATCGGGCTTGAGAGTGAGCCGGTGATCCTCTTCATGAATGGCGCCGAGGGCGATGTGAGCCCCAACGGATTTGGCATCGATGGAATGGAGCGCATGGGAAGCGGGTTTGCCGAGCAGCTCGATGCAACCTGGTCCACGCTTTCGCCCCTCGGGGGGGCCTCGATCGAGGTGCGCGACTTTGAAGTGAAGCTCGGTCGGCCGCGAATCGAAGCACGCAACTGCCTTGAGTTTGACTGGATCAAGCCATGGCTGAAAGCGGTGAAGCTCGGGGTGCGTTTCTGGTTTCCCGACAGCGCGCCGCTCACACAGGTGCGACTCGGCGGCAGGCGGGGGATCACGATGATGAGCTGGCCCGGAGAGCCGACCTCGGAGC
>CAIOHW010000174.1 GCA_903858195.1 Oligoflexia bacterium
GCGTGCGGTTGCGGGCCTCTCGGCTCTTTCAGGCGGTGGAGGCCTCGTAGGAGCCAGCGGCACACCCGCCCGATCGGCGAGGCAGCAGGTGGTGCTGCTCCTGGCGCTCAACCACTCGCGCGAGCTCGGCTACGACACTTCGAACTGGTTCAACCAGATCGCAGCAGGGGCCGCCGGAACAGACCCCAGCGAGGATACAGACGCAACCCGAGGCCTGACTCCCTGTCAGGCGCTCACGCTTCAGGCCCTGGTCTCAGATTCTGACCAGGCGGTGGACGCCTGCGGAGACACCCCTCAGGCGGAGGTGATTCACCAGTTGAAGAACTTGCCGCCTCAAGAGGAGTGCGATGATACCACGACAAGCTGCATGCCGCAGGCGGACTGGGCAGAGCTCATTATGGCCCTGATCTCCAACTGATTTGGTCTCAGGCCCGGGGCCTGACATGACAGAGTTTGCGATTTCCGCCATGGGTTTCGGTCACCTTCACGACTCGGTACCGGCTCTCGAGCAAAGACTTGAAGTTCTCCCAAGTGTAGTCGTCGTACACGTCCTTGCGAAGCGTCAGCATGCGCTGGACCATCCCATCCTTCTTGTCGACCCACTCCACCACGCCCTCGGGCGCAACGGCCCCGAGCTGATCCAGGATCGAGGCAAGCGGGATGCCGGCCGAGATGCGCAGATGGTGGATGAGCGCAAGCGCAAGAAAGAAATCCCCGCCAATGCGCTCAAAAAGCGGCTTGCGCTCGCGAAGCGCCCAGCCCATGGCTGGCGTGGGGTTGGCCAGATCCGTGATCAGGAGCGTGCGATTCTCTCCGCGATTCCGGGTGGCAAGGTACATGCGATTGATGGCTTCGGGGTCGATGTCGATCGAGATCACCGAACCGCACGCCTGGTAGGCAATCTCGGAGTAGGCCCCCGTATTGCAGCCGAGATCCACACAAATCGTACCCGCACGTGATCCCATGGCCTCGGCCACAAACGCGCGCTTGGCGGCCTCATCCTCGCCCGTGTAGTTGTGAAACTGGGTGTAATTGCCCCAGGTCGTCAGGCCCTCTTTGTAGTCCAGCGACTGGATGATTCTCTTGAGCCTGCGAACGTTGGCGAGGATCATCTCGGTCGAGAACAGAAAGCTCGACGCCCCCTGACGAATGTTCTGGGGTTGCGCGGCAAACCCGCGATCGAGCTGCGACTGCAGGAGCACGTCCTTGAGCACGCCCGGCTTGAACGAATTCCAATAGCTGAAAAGGCCGCGGACCGTGCTGAGCGGAATCTCGCCCAAGTGGCTTCGAAGCAGTGGCTGGAAATCAATCTTCCGATAGGAGGTGATCAGGAGCGGAAAGAGAAACCCGCGGCAGAACTGCGCATACCCCGCCCAGGGCTCGCCCTCCTGCCGCTTTTCGATCGAGAGCACATCAATCAGCACCGGCCGATTGCGATGAAACAGGATGTTGAAGGGAGTGGCATCCTTGAGCACGTGGCCTTGGATCAGGCAGCGCTCGAGCACCTCCAGCGTCACCAGGGCAGCGTCGCGAAGCATGTCAAACGACCATTCAAACGGATAGCTCACGACTGGCACTCGGGCCTGGCGTACGACCCAGGCTCCCGCCTCGGTAGGAAGCGAGGCTGACTTTGACTCCACGAGCTCGCTTTCGACAATCAGGCCTGCAGACCTGAGCTCGGCAAAAAGCTCGGTTGCACTCAGCTCCTGGAAAGACTCGGCGCCGCTTGCCGAAAGAGCGCGGTACACGCCGCCCGAATGGTAGAAAACCCGGCCTGCAGGGTCCTTGAATGAACCCTCGTCGAACTGGAGACTCATGCGCCCGGACGCTTGCGCGAGAACAGGGCCTTGATCTTGCCCCAGTACAGCTTGATCACGAATGCCGCTCCGGCAACACCACCCAGCACGGCCTGTAGAATCAGGCTCCCCGTACCCGGATCAATGTAGGCATGGGCAACGGACTCGATGGCAAGCGAGCCTAGAAGTACCGAAAAGATTTGACGCATGAGCATTGCTAGACCCCCGCTCTGGATGAATACTCGATTGCGAGGAACCGTAGCACATGCAGAAAACGAACGGCAAGCGCAGGATTTTGGCCTCAACACTCGCTTTGAACCTTGCCTCGGCAGGCCTGTTCTTTGCCATGGACTGGCTGTTTTTCGTGACCAAGGCCTCGTTCATGGATTCATTCCATGCCCTCGGAAAAGCAGGTGCGCTCGTCATTCCGGGTGTAGCCATGGGGCTTGTCTCCACACTCGTGGGGGTAGGAGTGGGGCTTGCGCGGCCCGGACCTTGGATCCCTGCCTTTTGGTGTTCGGCAACCGCGCTGCTGCTCGTGGACAACTTCGTCTACACGCTCATCCGAGTCGGAGTCGTGAATTCCGGGATCGCAGGGCGCATCCTGTTTCTTGCGCTTTTTGTCTGGCTCTACCGCAAGAGCTTCGCGTTTCTAGCCCGCCTGGGCCGCATCCCCATGGCAGCAGGCCTTTCGGCATCGCTTGTCCTACTGCCACTCGGGCTTGCACTCGGCCTTGCTGGGGCCGAATGGAGCACGGCACCCAAGCCCACGGGGCTTCCAACGGCAGCCAGTGGCGCAGCCAACCGACGCCGCCCCAACATCCTGTTCATCGCGGCGGACGGACTCGAGGCCGAAGTGCTTTCGGCTTACGGCTATCGCCTGCCCACCACTCCGTTCCTCTCCGAGCTTGCTCGCGAAAGCCTCGTGTTTGAGAATGCCTTTGTCCACGCAGGCAAGACCACGGGCTCGACCACTGCACTTCTGACCGGGATGCTTCCCTCGCACTCCAAGGTCGCCTACCCGCCCCAGGTCATGCCGCGCGAGATGGCCTACCGACACCTTCCGGCGCTCCTTCGCGCCGAGGGTTATCGCGGGTTCCAGCACACGATGCGGCACTATGCCGACTCGGCCGACATCAACCTCATGGGTGCGTTTGAGCAGGCCAACGGCAGGCGGGTCCGCTCGGCAGAACTGGGCCCGAGGCTTCAGTCAGTGGCGCATGTACTGGATGCGGAGCTGTACTTTCTTGAGAAGAGCTGGGAGCGAATCGAATCCAGGATTCTGCACCTTTTTTGGATCCGGCGCATGGATGACCCGTTTCTTACCGTAAAAGTAAATCGTGGCCTCGGCGTGGCCGAAGATCGCAAGACCATCGATGAGGCGATCGCCTACATCGATTCGGGCGACCCGCGCCCGTTCTTCATGCACCTCCATCTCATGGCGACCCACTGCTGCAAGTTCAAGGGCGGCCGCTCCCACTTTGAACCCGGCCCGGGAGTTTCACCCGCGCTGGCGGCTCGATTGAACCTCATTCGTGACGCCGATCTCGAGATGCAGAGGCTGACCGAACACCTCCGCAAGACAGGAAAACTCGACGAAACCATCGTGGTCGTGAGCTCGGATCACTCGGCACGCTGGGATAGCCTGCAGCGGATGCCACTTGTCATTCGCTTCCCACGGCAGGAGCACCGGGGCCGGGTGGCGACCAACACTGGATCGGTCGACGTCGCCCCCACCCTGCTGGACTACCTGGGCCTGCCCGTGCCGGAGTGGATGGACGGCCGATCGGCTCTCCTCAAGGGTGAAGATGCCGACATCAAACGGCCGATACTGACCGTCCCCGAATTCAGCTACCGCCAGTTCCACCTCAAGGGCATGGGCCACCTCTCGCAGATGACCCGGCCAGGGCCCCCGCTCTACGGATTCAAGAGCTTTGCGGTGATTCATTGCCACATCTGGCGAAAGCTCGAGCTCAGCTCAGGAGAGCTGATTTCAGGCCAGATTGCCGGCCACACCAAGCCCTGTGATCCGCGGAGCATTCCGTCGGAAGAGGAATCGCGTCGCCTGATCGTCGAGCACCTCGAGTCGCAGGGCTTTACGATACCCCGGGCACCCTGATGCCGAGAGGGTGCCGTGAGGGAGACCATTGTGGAAGGCAGATGGCCAGGCTGCTCCCGCCTGCAAGGTCCCAGGATGACGCCGCCATGGCGGGAAAGCCTGAAAACTCGAAAGCCCCACCCTGGATCGGACCTCCCGACACTCGTGCAAGGGCGTATTGTGAGAGCGGTGCCTGAAGGCCCGTTCCAAGCGCCTTTCCCAGCGACTCCTTGGCACACCAGGCAGACCATGGACTGAGCCCCACTCGCTCGAGCATTCCCCGCTCTCGGGAGTCGAGAAAACGCTCGGTTGCACGCTCGCTGCGATGGCCACGCGCAGCCACCTCAAGATCCACGCCGCAGCAGTCGTCTTCGAATCCCAGGACAACGGCCGTCTGGGCGGAGTGTGCAATCGAAAAGCTCATCTCCGTGCAGGCTGGCCCTCCGCCCTCGCGCACGAGCTGCAAGAGCAGCCGCGCAAGCACCGACTGCGAGAGTCGGCCCGGATGCCGGATCCGTAATCGAAGCGCTTCGAGTTCGCCTCGATCGGTGAGCAGCTGGTCTGCCTCGAGCGTGGAAATCGGCCACGGCCCTTTCCACACCAAAACGGCAAGCACGCCTGCCCGGCTGCGACCCTTCAAGTCAGGAACTGAAAACCACTGCGCCTTCATTTTGAAGCCGGGGCGCGTTCAAGCCCCATGGTCTTTTCGATTCGCTCAAGCCTTTGTTTGAGCTCTGCGTTCTCGGCCTCCAGGCGCCTCACGCGCTCGTCGGTCGACTCACCTCGGGCTGCCAGCTCCTTGACCGCCTCAATGAGCGGAGCCACGAGCTTGTCATAGGCAACCGAGAGGATTCCGTCAGTTCCGCGCATGACGACTTCCGGAAAGACCTTCTCGACTTCCTGAGCGATCACGCCGATCTGACGGGATCGATCCCGCCCTTCGCGCCAATCGTAGCGATAGCCCGAGAGCTTCAAAATGCCGTCAAGTCCGTCATCCATACGAGAAAAATTCTTCTTGAGCCTTTGGTCCGAGAAGGTGGTCCAGGCATTGGCACGCGTGGTGGTTCCGTCGCCGCTGGTTCCTACCTGAAAGGTCGCAGCAGGCGAGGTCGTCGCGATCCCGACGCGACTGAGTGCAAAGTCGCCGAAGATCAGAGTATTCACCGAAGAGTTCGCGATATGGAGCTTGTTGCTCTGGCTTGTGGCGTTACCACCCGCCTGATAACCGAGGAAAACGTTACCCGTACCCGTGCTCTGGTAGCCCGCCTTCCAGCCCAGCGCCGTGTTGTTGGTTCCGGTGTCGACCGAGCCCAAGGCCGAGAACCCCACGGCCGTGTTGCTGCCACCTGTGGTGGCAGAAGAGAGGGCAGAAGCACCCAGCGCCACCGAGTCCGTCACCGAGCTGGCTGAAACGAGTGATGAGGCGCCCATGGCCACGTTGTTCGCTCCCGAGTCGAGGCCCTGCCCCGCCTTGTAGCCCACAAGCGCATTTGAGCTTCCATCAAACAGTGAACCCCCCGCCTGATAGCCCACAGCGGTATTGGAGCTTCCATCCTCCAGCGTCACCAGCGCTGTATGGCCCACTGCCGTGTTGCCTGACCCCGTACCGTAGTTTGCCAGCGCCTGTGTACCGAGGCCGGTATTTTGGCCTCCCAGTCCCGTGAAGTTTCCCGCCTCGGAGCCGAGGAAGAGATTGGAGCGCGAGGCCGTGTGATCATAAGTATGCAGGAGCGGGAAGCCCTCCTGCTGGATCACTCCCACGGTCGCTGACTGAGTGGCATCGAGCCCGATGTCGTCCGTCACATGGAGCTGGTAATCAGGAAGAGCAGTCCCCAGACCCACGGAGGTGTAGCCCGCGCCAAGCGACACCACACCCGTGCCCGCCGACCAGAGGCCGACGCCTGCGGCCACGGGCTCCCACTGGCCTGCGCCCGCGTTGGCGCTCGAGTTCCAGCCCAGCACCTGGTTGTGGGTCGGAGCAGTCGATGCGAGCGTGCGATTTCTGATCCTGGAGACTGTCATCGACGCATAGGTGCCCGATGCATCGCCCCCGGGGGCAGGGAGATCGGCTGCCGCAAGCAGCGCTCCAACCGTTGCGCGACCTTTCGAATCGACTGTGAGCTTGGTGTAGGTGCCGGCCGTCACACCTGAGTTGGCAAGCGTCACTGCCACCGAGCCTGCGCTGAAGCTTGACGAAGTCGCGTCTCCCGTCATCGTGGTGATGTAATTGCCGGACGCCTGCTTGTTGTTGAACGTGTTCCAGTCGGTGGCGGACAAGTAGCCTGCGCTCGAAGCCCCCGCCTGACTGATGTTGATCACTGGAGTGCTCGAACCCGAGGTCACCGAAAGCGGCGTTCCGGCCTGAGCCGAAACCAAGCTCACAGTGCCCGTGTACTGGGGGCTCACCCAGGTGGCATTGCCACTTGCATCAGTGGTGAGCACCTGACCTGCGCTCGGGGTCCCGAGCTTGAGTCTAAGGGTACCATCCACATGCAGGGTCGCTGCGGGAGTGCTCGATGACCCAAGTCCAATCCCCACACGACCCACACCTGCGTCGGCCGCAAAGTCGCCCACGATCAGATGGTTCGAAGAAGAATTGGCAATATAGAGCTTGTTGTCACCCGAGGCTGTCGAGCCGGCGAGATCACCGATGAATACATTTCCGCTCCCCGTATTTGCGGCTCCGGCGTTTCTTCCCACGGCCACGTTCCTGTCGCCTGAAACGTTTGACGAGAGCGCCCCCGACCCGAGGGCCGTGTTCATCTCTCCATCGATGATCGAACCCAGTGCCACAGCACCCACTGCCGTATTGTGATCCGAAATGGCCGAGGCGAGCGCATCGCGGCCCACGGCGGTGTTGTCCGCCCCGGCAGAAAGACTCTGGAGCGCCGTTGCCCCCAGCGCAGTATTGCCGGTGCCGGAGGTCAGCCCAGTGAGCGCCGAGGCGCCGACTCCCGTGTTCTTACCCGTACCCGAGGTCGTATCGGGTCCGGCCGATACCCCTGCAAAGAAGTTGCTTGTTCCCGTCGCATGAATGAAACGGGATGCATTCTGCTTGATGCGAGAGCTTGAGCCGAGCTGAATATTCCCGGTGAGAGTCAGCTGGTCTGCCGGTGTGCTCGTGCCGATCCCCACGTTGCCCGTACTGAAATGGATGTCAGAGCCGTTTGAGAGCCACTGGCTGGGGCTTGCGTTGTCGGTGCCGGGCTCCCATTGGCCCAGCCCTCCGTTTGCAGCACTATTCCACTTAAGCACCTGTCCGTTGCTCGAGGGACCGGTAGCCGATACCGTAAATCCCTGGATCTTTTCGACCGTCAGGCTCACCTGCCCAAAGTTGGGGCTTGCGATGTTGCCGTCATAGCCCAAAAGATCCGTGCTCACGTCACCCGTGGCATCGATGATGTAGTTGCCGGCCCGCTGCTTGTTACTGAAAGTCGTCCAATCCGAACTCGCAAGAAATCCGCTTGCAGAGCCCGACGCCTGGGCCATCGAAATCGTGGGGGTCGTGCTCCCGTTTGCCACTGAAAGCGGAGCCGTCCCTGTCACGAGCGTCACCGTTCCACCGGAGGCTGCCGGCAGTGCCTGCCAGCTTGCATTGCCCGAGGCGTCGCTTGCGAGAAACTTGCCGGCTCCCTGCTGTCCGTCATCGATTCTCAGGAGGGTGTTTGCCGACCCAGACACGTGCACGAGCGCCTGCGGGCTTGAAACGGCCAAGCCCAAGCCAAGCCTGCCTGCCGAATCGAGCCTAGCCAGCTCGGTCGTACCCCCCGGTGCAAAAGAGATGTGATTTGAGCTCTGAAGCCCAAGGCCATTGGGAGGCGCCACTCCGGCCAGAGTCATTACGGCCTGAGACGGGCCGACCAGGGATGAAGCATCGCTGAACTTCACCGTGCCTGCCGCCACGAACTCAAGCTGGCCTGCGCGAAGCTTCGCGTTCGTCGTCCCGTTATCCTGCTGGAGAGCGAGAAGTTCAGTCGTGGACTGGCCTGCCCCGGCACGAATCGAAAGCGTGGTCGATCCCGTGGTCGGGGTCTGGTCAAAGATCCGGGCTCCCCCGCTCACATCCAAAACCTGTGCAGGAGAGCCCGTTCCAAGCCCAAGCCTTCCCTGATCGGTGATGCGGGCGCGCTCGCTCATTGCGCCTGCACTCGAGCGGGTGCGAAACACGAGCGACCCCTTCTCTGCCGAGTCGGTGGCATCATTCAAGATAGCCTCGATGCGCGCGGCAGCGACACTGGCACCCGCATCGCTCTCGGCCCTAAATTCCAATCCCGTGCCGATCCCCGCTTGCGCACCTAGCGAAGACTGGTGCTCGAGCACGAGTACACTTGTGGAAGCGTTCTGGGTGGAATCCTCGGTGACTGCATGCAGGCTCGAGGTAGGTGCCTCGGTCCCGATTCCCACGCGCCCGTTTGAGGCGATGATCCTCATGCGCTCGGTGGATGAGCCGGTCTTAAAAAGGAGGTCCGATCCGTCGGTCTCGAGGACGAGCCTGTCAGACGAATCATTTGAAATCGAAGCCTTCGTGGTACTGCCCCGCTGGAATAGGATCGACTGCTGGGTCGTGCCCGAAGTCGAATCCCGAAGCTTGAGGCTTCCGCCACCTGCCGTATCGAAATGAAAGTTCGAACCCACGGCCTGAAGCGCGGCATCGGGTGAGGCGGTTCCAATACCCACCCCGGTTGAGGTGACCGAAAGCGTATCGGTGCCGGGATTGGACTGGCCCGAGCCCGAGTTCACCCGAAACAGATGGCTTTGCGCCGTGTAACGCATCGAAGGCCTGCTGCCTGAAAACGCGCCCCCAGAATACGCGCTTGTGCCGAGATCCACCCAGCCTGCAGCGCCAAAGCCTGCGGCAGGCTGGCTATCGGGAGTGCCGATGAGCAAGCTCTGGTTTCCGGCTGCGGTGGCATGGCCGCCGATCGCAAGCCCCGCAACCGAGAGGCCTGAGCTCGTGATCGCGATCGGACCTGAGAGTCCGCCACAGCCCACCGGACCTGAAGCCGACTCTCCAAAAACCGTGCAGGGCGAAGCCGCGCTCCCGCGCGAGGCAAGGATCCTTGAACTGCCATCGGCAGTGGTGTGACCGAGCGCCTGGGTGCCGTCATTCGAAAGGTCGGTGAAATCGAAATACGAGCTTGCGCTCTGGGCGTTCCTGAATCGCGAATCACCGAGCACATCCAGCGGAGTGGCGGGAGTGGCGGTACCGATGCCGACGTTGCCACCCGTGACGACGAGCTTGTCGGTGTCGACCCTAAAATCGCTATTCAGCACTTCAAGCGAATCGGTCTGGATATCGCCTGCCGTCATGGATGGGAAGTTGGGGATGCCGGGCGTGGTGCTCGCGATCTGCTGGCGCGCCCCAGTCGAATTGGTGAAGTAGAGGTTTGAGCCGTCAAACTCGATCGCACCCGCTTCGGGGGTGGACATGAGCACGCCTTGCGACAGCTTGATCGGGGCGCTGGAAGCGGCGGTGCTCGAAGCCGGAAGGTGAAGCCAGGCACTCGGGCTTGCGGTTCCAACACCGATTCGGCCCGTGGAGCTGAATCGAATCTTTTCACTGACACTGCCGCCGTTTGCCCA
>CAIOHW010000175.1 GCA_903858195.1 Oligoflexia bacterium
AGCTTCCTCCTCCGCCCAGGCCACGGCCTGAGCCGGTCAAGAGCGAGCCACGCACCGTGGAGGCACCCAAGCCAGCCCAGCCTCCCAAGCCTGAAGTCACGAAGATTGACCTGAAGCCCGATCCCGCGAACGCCAAGAAGCCAGTACCCAAGGAGATGGTCGTGGCCAAACCCGCGCCCAAGCCTGCTCCTGTGGCGGCGGCCTTGCCGGGCAAGGCGAAGTCCGAGGGGCGTGCCCGCGAAGGCGAAGGTGCAAGAGCAGCGGGCAAGGAGGGGACGCGCGGATCCAAGAACGCAGCCCCGGGCAAGACTCCCCAGCAGCTTGCCGAGCGGCCCTCCCCGCAAGGCGGCAAAGGAATCGGCGGCGGCGGCAGCAGCCAGGTCAAGGACGTGGGCAACGCCGACCTCCTGAAGGGCGCAAGCAGCAGGATCCTCGACATCCTCGGCAACAGCGCGGCCCGACTGGGCAAGGACGGCGAACGCTTGAAGGGCTTTGGCGGATTCACCACCCAGGGTTCAGGCGGCGCAGCATTGAGTGGAACCGGCACGGGGGGCGGAGGCAACGCCGAGAGCCTCGGGGCCGGAGGTTTGGGTGACAAGGGCCGCGGAGGCGGCCGCGTCGGCACCGGACTGGGAGCTGCCGGTGACGGAGCCGGAATCATTGGTGGCCGGTCACGCGTGCTCATTCGTTCAGGTGGCCCAGAAGAGGCCGTGGTGCTCGGTGCGGTGGATGCATCGGCGATCGAAGCCGCACTTCTCGCGCACCGGGATGAATTCAGGCTCTGTTATGAGCGCGAGATCAATGCCGAGAAGCCGAATCTGGCAGGTCGCGTGGGCACAAGCTTTGTGATCGGAGCCGAGGGCAAGGTCACGCAGGCGGGCATCGCCTCGACTTCGCTCAACCACGCTCCCACCGAGCGCTGCATCCTGAACGTCATTCGTCGCATCGATTTCCCGATCCCGCGTGGCGGTGGAGTGGTGCAGGTGAGCTATCCGTTCAAGTTTAGCGCAGCTGGCGGGTGAACGCTTGAACCGCTTTCCGCGGGTTTACGTACTCGGCCTGTTACTGTTGGCCGCCTGCCAGGGAACGGGGGGAAATCGGTTGCGCGTCAGCGTGGGGTCCACGATCAACCTAGGTTGGTCGGGACCTCCGGGCTTTGTACTGAACGAAGCGGCACCTTCGCGCGTGAGCCTGAAGGGTGGATCCATTTCCAGCCAGTGGGAGACCTCTGATCTGCGGCAGGGTCATCTTGCGATTGTGATTCCACCAGGAACCCCTCCCGGGGAACTTGCTCTGGAAGGGCGAATCTACTTGTGCCAAAAGACGGATGCCAGGGTTTGCATCCAGAGCCTGCCAAGCACCCGGATCGAAGTGGTGCGCGCCGAAGGAGCTCCGTCTGATGGCGCAGTGAGGCTCGATTGGCAGCTCAAGCCCGGCAAGAACTGAGGGATTTTTCCCGGGAGGAGTTCCAATGACTGCGAAGTTTGATCCCAATGCGGCTGCATCCGCCGACTCCGGCATCTTTGGACTTCCCGTGGACGAGTCCGGAGCCAGGCTCGTGTTCGTACCTGTGCCTTGGGAGGTGACGACCTCGTATGGAGGTGGCACCTCACAGGGGCCGGCTGCGATCCTCGAGGCAAGCCGCCAGGTCGATCTCTTTGACCTCGATGTCGAGAAACCCTACGAGGCGGGTTTCCACATGCGCGAAGCCCGACCCGAAATCGCGCAGATGAATGCCGAAGGTCGGGAGCTTGCCTCTCAGATCATCGAACTCGGCGGTGACCTCTCGGGAGCGCCCGAACTCAAGTCTGCCCTTGCACGGGTCAACGAGCTTGGGGTGCGTCTCAATGAGCTGGTGTACGCGGAGTGCCGGGAGCTGATCCGTTCAGGAAAGATCGTGGGGCTCGTGGGAGGCGACCATTCGACGCCGTTTGGCTCAATTCGGGCGCATGCCGAGGAGTTCAAGGATCTCGGAATCCTCCACTTTGATGCCCACTCGGATACCCGCATGGCCTACGAAGGGTTCACCGACTCGCATGCCTCGATCATGTACAATGTGCTGGAGCGCCTGCCGCAGGTATCCAAGCTCGTTCAGGTCGGCATCCGCGATGTTTGCGAGCAGGAGATCGAGTATTGCAGCAGGCAGGCCAGGCGCGTCCGAGTGTTCTTTGATCGCGATGTCGCCACGGCGCGCCTCAGGGGAGAGTCGTTCTCGGGGCTTGCGTCGCAGATCGTCGAAGAGCTCCCCAGGAACGTCTACGTTTCATTCGACATCGATGGGCTTGATCCTCGTTTTTGCCCGCATACGGGAACGCCCGTGGCAGGGGGACTGGATTTCAACGAGGCCGTATTCATCCTGCGCACGATCGTCGAGTCGGGCAGGCGCATTGTGGGGTTTGATCTGAACGAAGTGGCGCCGGGGCCTGAGGGTTCGGATCTCGCAGAATGGGATGCCAACTGCGGGGCAAGGCTCCTCTACAAGCTTTCAGGCTTCACGCTCGCAAGCCAGGGGCTTGCCGAGCTCAGGCTGCTTTAGACTTCTTTAGCCGTCGCGCTTGAGTGCGAGCAGCCGGAAGGTTTTGAAGCCAGCCGTCGCGCCCGTGTACATGATCTTTCGGATCGTGTCATAGTTCACGCGTTTGTCGGCCTGGATGGCGAGAATTCCGTCAAACGGGAGGGGATTGCCTTCAGCATCCCTGGCCTTCGATTTCGCACGCAGGAGCTCGGCCTTGTCCTTGGCCTCCATGAGAGCGTTGTACAGGGGCTTGATCTGACGGCCGTCTTCGGCGAGGTCGGCGCGCCTGAGCGTGTAGCCTCCGGTCTCAGCCTCGTCGAGAGATGCGGCATTCATCTCAAACTCAACGATACGGTTGTTCTCGAAGGTCATCCCTTCGGGCGTGATGATCAGGTGCAGGCTGTCGGGCGGGATGTCCTGCGAGGCCGAAAGCGGGAGCTTGAGCCCCGGAAGAGTCGTGAAGTTGTTGGTGCTCGTCGAGTAGCTCTTGAGCAGGAAGACGAGGATGATCACGAGCACGTCGAGCATGCTTGTGAGCTGGAGTTCAACCTCCCGCGGCTTGCGGCGCATGCGTCTGGTACGGATGGACCTGTAGGCTCCCATTCTGCTTAGCCCTCTCCCAACAGGTTGCCGAAAACGACTTCCGTAAACAGTGCCTTGAGAGGCTCGTCGATTCCGGTCTGCTCGTTGGTCTTAAAGATGGCAGGATCGGTGGGTTCGAGCACACGAAGTGAATCCATCACCGCAACCAGGATGTCATACGAAGTCGAAGCCGCAGGCACGAAGACAACCTTGTTCTCGGCCGTGAACTCTCGCTTGATCTCGATCATGGCAGCGTGGATCGCCGCCGTGTCCGGGAGTCCTTCTGAGTTGTGAGGGATCGTCTGGGACTTGATTCGCTGGAAGGGGCTCCAGATCTCGGTTTCCTTGTCACGAAGGGTCACTGTGAGCTGGAGCGGCTTTTCAGTGATCTTCTTTTGGACATCCGCCTCGCTGATCTGGGGGATGGGCGTCTCGATCGTCACCAGCGCCAGAAAGCTCATCGAAAACAGCAGGAACCCGATCAGCGTCACCAGGGCGTCCAGCATGGGCACCAGGTTGATCGCGACCTCCGAAGGAGCCGAGCGTCTTCGGGAGCTGGGGCGCTTAAGCAAGGTCGATTACTCCGACTTGTGGCGGAACTTGCGTGCCGAGAGCAGGTCCAGGAGCTTGACGCCGAACTCATCGATTTCCTCGGTGATCTTCGATGCCTTGCTGCTCAAGATGCTGTGGGCAACCATGGTCATGATGGCTGTCACGAGACCAAACGCCGTGGCGTTCATGGCCTCCGAGATGCCCTCGGCGAGGATGGCCTGGCGCTGGGCCGGGTCGGCAAGGGCCACGGCGGCAAACGACTTGATGAGGCCCGAGATGGTCCCGAGCAGCCCAAGGAGGGTCGCAATGTTGGCGATCAGGGCGAGATAGGGAAGCCTGCGTTCGAGCTTGGGGATGACCTCGAGGCTTGCCGCATCAATCGCGTTCTGGATCTGTTCTTGTTCGCGCGAGGCTCGCTGCAGGCCAGCCTTGATGACTCGGGGAAGGGCTGCCTTCCCGGCTCCATTGCAGAGGCGGATCGCACCGTCCAAGTCATTGGCCAGAATGTACTTCTGGACCTCGAACATGAATGACGAGCCATCCACGTTGGCCTGCGAGAGGCGAATGAACCGTTCCAGCATAAAAGCGACCGAAACGGCCAATGTGACTGCAATGAGCCACATTGAAAAACCGCCCTGCTGGAAAGCGCCGACAATTCCCTGTCCAAAGGTTCCCGATTCCATGGGATTTCTCCTCTTTTTTTAAGAGGATACCGGAATCAAACCTCGCGTCAAAGTCAAATTCGGGAGCTTTTAGAGATGGCGCTGGATGGCCTGAACGATGACTTCCTTGGCCTGATTGCCCACGATCTGATCCACGACCTGCCCGTTCTTGAACAGCAGGAGGGTCGGGATGCCGCGGAT
>CAIOHW010000176.1 GCA_903858195.1 Oligoflexia bacterium
GGGAGCTGGCTCCTGTGCCTGCGCCTTGAGGCGACCGACAATCAGGTTGTCGGACTTGAAGGTGACGTCCTCCACCTGCCCGTCCTTGAGGAGCTGCACGAATTCATTGAACTTGAGCTCCTGCCGGCCGCGCGCTCCCGGATCCGATACCATGCGGTAAAGGCTGGCAAAGAGAAGGACCAGAACCAGCCAGAGTGCTGCCGTCTTGTGAGAAGCTTTCATAATTCAAAGCTAGCATGCAGGCCCCGACGAGAGCAAACCGCGGGCGCTTGAAAGTGCTCTGATTTACTCAAGAATCCAGCGGCTTTTGCCGCTCCGTCCATCGCGCTCATGGCTGAGCCGCCAGCCTCCTTCGAGGTCGACCGCCCGGCGGCCCGGTGCATTCAGAGCCGCAGCCATGGCCTCGAGGTGGGCGCGTCGGATCCGAACCCCCTTCCCGACCAGCAGCGCAGCCACCTGCGAGAGTTCTCCGTCGGCCCCGGCCGGGGAGGCGGAAATCTGGCGCTCGAGTGCTCCTGCAGTCAGGTGGTGCCTCCATTTTGGAAACAGCGAGTCCAGGACGGGAAGCACCTCGCGCCTGAGGCGCGCCCTGAGCAGTGCTCCCTCGTGATTCGTGTGATCGACGCCCCAGCTTCGGCCTTCTTCGAGCAGAAAGGCTTCGAGCTCGGCCTTTCGGGTGGTGAGGCATGGGCGAACTTCGGAAGCCCGGTCGTCAGTGTCAAAAACACGGATTCCCTCGCCGTGGGAATTGAGGGCGCCTGTCAGATACCGCCAAAGCACGGTTTCGGCGAGATCGTCAGCATGGTGTGCGGTCCAGACCCGCGCCTCCGGATGCGCGGACCTGACCTTCTTGAAGAACGCCTTACGTTCGCTGCGGGCATGGGCCTCCGGAGACTCACCTTTGCGGCACTTTGAGCCCTGCGCGCGGAAGAAAGGCAGCGAAAACTCATCGGCGAGTTCCTGAACGCGCCTCTCGTCGGCATCCGACTCAAGGCCCCTCCAACCATGGTTAAAGTGGACCACGCCGACCACCCTGCCCAGGCGCTTTCCGTATTTCGCCAAAAGCAGCGTGAGTGCCATCGAGTCGGCGCCACCGGAGCACGCG
This sequence comes from Oligoflexia bacterium, assembly GCA_903858195.1. GTDB lineage: Bacteria > Bdellovibrionota > UBA1018 > UBA1018 > UBA1018 > CAIOHW01. Next base: position 1,106 of record CAIOHW010000176.1, read on the forward strand.
CAAAGGATCTGCGAACCTAGAGTGCGCGGTAAGGAATGTTGATCGAGGAGACGGATCCATTTCCGGACCAATCTACCTCCGAACTCCTTCGGTCTTGCGGGAGCTGCGATGCGCGCTTGACCGCTCGACGCGGCTAGTTTAGCTTGGCGCCTCATTCTTTGGGACGGCTGGGTAGCTCAGATGGTTAGAGCGGCGGATTCATAACCCGCAGGTCGGCAGTTCGATCCTGCCCTCAGCCACCAAACCTCAAACTTAGTAGCAGCCCACCCACTTTGAGGTCTTCTGCGCACAAAACGGGGCGTCCTGCACCTTGACTGCCGGAACTGCCGGAAGCTCGACCGCGTACTGATAGCCTCCCCTGCCAACCGAAGAAGTGATCATTTCGTAAAGAAACCATGCACCGTATGCAGTGGCCACCGCGCCTCCAATGGCAACAGGAAGCAGGGTCAGTGGGGAGATTTTTGCCAGAATCTGGGGCTTGTTCATGGCCCCGATCCTAAATGCAATGCTATGCAGGAGGCAAGATGAACCGCACCTACAAGTACTACGACCTCGTGATGGCAGCCTTCGTGACGGTGCTGCTCTGCTCGAACCTGATCGGAGCCTCTAAAATCACTGTTCTCCGCGATCTGCCCCTGATCGGGGACTTCACTTTCGGGGCGGGAATCCTGTTCTTTCCCGTGAGCTACATCTTCGGCGACATCCTCACCGAAGTGTATGGTTACGCACGGGCGCGCAAGGTCGTTTGGGCGGGTTTCACCGCGATGGCTTTTGCCTCCTTCATGGCCTGGTTTGTCGTCGGGCTCCAGCCTGCTGACGGCTACGCCAATCAGGAGGCGCTCGAAAAGATTCTCGGCGGCACCCCGCGCATTGCAGGGGCATCCCTTTTGGCCTTCTTTTGTGGCGAATTCTGCAACTCCTACACCCTGGCCCGCATGAAACTGCTGACCGGCGGCAGGATGCTCTGGGCCCGAACCATCGGCTCAACGATCGTGGGAGAGGCCGTGGACTCGGTGATTTTCTACCCTCTGGCGTTCATCGGGCTCTGGGACACGAAGCTCGTCTTCCAGGTCATGGTTTCAAACTACCTCCTTAAGGTCCTCTGGGAGGTGGTCAACACTCCGATCACCTACCAGGTGGTGAAGTTCCTGAAACGCGCCGAGAACGAGGACTACTTTGACCGCGGCACCGATTTCACACCCTTCTCTCTGAAGACCTAAGGGCTCTCTCGAGAGGGTTGAAAAATGGCTGACTAACCGCTAAGTTGCCCGGCGAACCGGAGCAGCACCCGTCGGTGCAACGCATACCGGTGATTAAGGAGTCATCTGGATCCATGGCAAATACACGCAAGTCGACCAAGCGTGCCGATCAGGCCCGCACCCGTCAGGCACGAAACACCAACATCCGCAGCGCCACCCGCTCAGCCGTCAAAGGCGTGATCGAAGCGCTCAAGACCAAGGATGCCGCAAAGGTCAAGGAAGCCTATGCACAGGCAGTCAAGTCGCTGAGCAAGGCAGCAAGCAAGGGAGCGATCCCCAAGGCTCGCGCCGCCCGCAAAGTGGGCCGCATCACTCGCTTCCTGAAGGCCAACCTTCCGGCAGCAGTGGGCCCCGGCTCCAAGCGCTAAGCTCAATTGCAGAATCGATGAATCAGAACACCCCAGAGGGCCAGCGGCTCCTGGGGTGTTTGCTTGATGGCGAAATCAAGCTCAGCCAGTGCGCCTTGCAGTTCCCTGACATCATTCAGGCTCCACCGAGCCGAGGCACGGCGCAGCTTGTTTTCCAAGAAGGGCGCCAGACGCAATGAACGTGATCGTGCCAGCAAGAGAGCCATCATGCGCACGTTCCAAGCCAGAAGCCCCAGCAGCGGCAGCGCCTGTTCTGGCTGGTGGGCCAGTCGTTCCAACACTGCCAGTGTAGCGGGCAGGCTGCGCCTCTCGAAGAACCCCTCCAAGAAGCGATCCGAGAGTCCGGACACTCCCGCATCCCCGCCCACGAGCACTTCCGCTCCCGATCCTTCAAGCGCATGCTCGGAGAGATCCCATTTTTCGAGCTCATTTTGAACCCAGTCGAGACTCCAGGGCTCGAACCGACAAAGCAGTTCCATGGGGAGCCGCGCGGGATCCAGTCCACGAGCACGAGCCAAATGTCCCACCCAGCCTTCTCGCTGATCTTCACTGATCTCATCACAGGAAAGCACAGCCGCTTTTTCGAGCAGAAGCTTGGAGAATTTCTTTCTTCCGTCCAGATCCCTTGAAACGAAAACACAGATCCACGGAAGCTCAGCCGCCGGAGCACGGGCACCGAGCAGCACGGAAAGGGCATCTGCATCCCTCAGAAGGTGCGCGTCCCTGATCCAAACCACTCGAGTGCCTCCACCGAGCGGGATCGTGTGGGCTGCGGCAATCACATCCTCGGCACTGCTCGACGCGCCCTCGAGGCGATCCTCCGACCAGCGCTTGTCGCCAACGAGGGCTCGAGAGAGGGCTTGGCAGGCCTCACGCACGCGCCATGACTCAGCTCCGTGGATCCAATACACGGGCCAGGCCAGGCCGTCTTTGAGCTCCTGCAGGAGTTGTCGGGATTCGATCTTCATCAAAACCCCTGGAGCAGCGAGCTCCGCACCTCGGTCATCATGTCTGAAGCGACCTCAAGCAGCGCGCGCTCAAATTCGCTTTCATTGATCAGCGCGCCGGTGCTCCCCAGTGCACCGATCTGGCTATTGGCCGGAAACGGCCTCGAGCGCTTGAAATTCGCATTCCAGAGCACCTTTTCGCCCTGCCTGAGCGCAAAACTGCACTCGAGTGTGGCCGAATACTCGGTTGCCACGAGCAGCTGCTCGGATCCTCGGTTGCGAGGGTTCAGGTCAGAGGCCTTGATCTCACCCGACACCGTGCGCTGGGCGAGAAGGATTTTTCCCTCAAGCGTTGCCTGCGATTCTCCCGAGCTCTTGACGGTGCGCACGCCCGGAGTGGCGCTCAGCATCCTGACGAGCTGGCTATAAACCCCGTTTTCGACCCCCGGGCGGTAGGTCTCATTCTGAATGGGGCTCACGTAAAGCCGGGTGATGCCCAGTCGAGAAAGCTGCGAGGGATCCCGCGAGGTGCGCATGGCATAGCCGCAGCCCGATGCAGCAAGGGTTGCGGCAAGAGCCAGCAGGAAGCAGGACAACCGGGAAACAGGGCGTGCCATGGCTCCCGAGGGATAGCAGATCGGGGCGGGGGTGTGCTACCTGACTTGTCGTGGACTTCACAAAACTCAAGGACCTGCTGGCAAGCCGGGCCCTCCCCGAAGGCTTCCGGAATCGGCTTCGAGAGGCCGAGGCGGTCTCTCGCTGGGAAACGGCCGTCGGACCGACCATTGCCAAGCACGCTCAGGCGATCCGAGTTGAGGACGGAGTCCTTCACGTCGAGGTGGGTCACCCGATCTGGCGCTCAGAGCTCCATCATCGCCGAAGGCAAATCCTCGAAATCCTCAACCAGGGAGCCCCCAGCGAATCCGACATCCTCAGGGACCTGCATTTTGTGGATCAGAGAAAGCGGATCACGACCGCAAAAAGGACCGCAGAAATCACCCACCAGCCCCAAATCGGAACTCCGAAAAGTCCGACATCCTCGTCGGAAGACGGTGCCTGAGCGATAGGGACGGCCAAGTCGGCTACCGGTGCTGCCGGAGTCGGCGAAGGCTGGCCCGAGCCTGAAACGGTGATCTCATCGGTCTCGCCCTCTTCGAGAGACTGGCGGGTCGCGTCCTCGCTGGTCACCTCGCCAGCGCCTGCATCACGCAGGAGCTGGCTCCACGAGACCCCCATATGCCGGTGAAGCTCCTCGGACTCATTGAAGGAAAACCAATAGCCATTGGCCGGGCAAGCCTCGTCGTTGATCGAGAGCTTTCCGCCACGGATCGCATCGATCACCTCGTCCCGGCCCATCGGCCCCAGGATCCGAAACTGGCCTTCGCGACTGCTGCGCAAAAGCCACTGGTGGCTCACTTCAGGACCTCGTAGCTCATGCGGTCGGCATTCAAAAACCGCTGGATCACTTCGTGGTCGGTCGCAAGAAACTCTTTTGGCGTACCCCAGAAGGCGAACTTGCCGCCATGCAGGAAGGCAATCTGGTCGGCAAGGCGGAGCGCCGAAGGAATGTCGTGACTGATCACCAGCGAAGTGAGCTGCAACTCGCGTTTGAGAGTCTCGATGAGTTCATCGACCGTGACCCGTGTGACCGGATCCAGTCCGGTCGTGGGCTCATCGTAAAGGAGGATTTCCGGTTCGCGAATGATCGCCCGTGCCAGGGCCACGCGCTTCTTCATCCCCCCGGAGAGCTCATTCGGATATTTGTCGAACCCCTTTTCGATGCCCAGGGTCCGAAGGCTCCGGGTGACCTTCTCTTCGATCTGCTCCTCGGTCATCTGCGTGTGTTCACGCAGCGGAAAGGCGACGTTCTCGAAGATCGTGATGTCATCAAAGAGTGCGGAGTTCTGGAACAGCATGCCGAACACCTTGCGATGCTGCGCAAGCTCGCGACCCGCAAGCGTGGACATGTTGCGCCCGCACACCCAGACCTCGCCCGAATCCGGCCTCAGAAGTCCGAGAATGTGCTTCAGGGTGACGGACTTCCCCACTCCCGACGGGCCCAGAATATAGGTGAGCTTGCCCCGAGGAAATTCGACTGAAAGACCATCGAGCACGACATCGCGTCCGCCGCGAAAGGCTTTCCGGACGTTCGAAAAACGAATCGTTCCCGAGTGGGGGTTGTCACGAGCTGTCATCTCACCCATAGATTCGTTGTACCCTCGCGCTCAGGGAAGTCAAAAGTTCATAGGGAATCGTTCCGGCCGCATCCGCCTGCCTCCAAATATCCACTCCCGTCCCGAGGATCTTTGCCTGGCTGCCCGTACGGACGCCCGCAGAAGCGCGCACGACGGAAAGATCCATCGAGACCGCCCCAAGCCAGGGGCAGTCGTGCGATCCGATCCTGGCGACAGCGCCCGATCCCTCCATGCCCCAGAGCCGAGGAAGCCCGTCGGCGTAGCCCATTCCGAGTATGGCAACTTTCATCGAGCGAGGTGCGACAAACCGCCCCCCGTAACCCACCTGATCTCCGCTCCTGAGCTGCTGCAGAGCTACGACCGGCGCCAATAGTTCCATCACGGGCTTGAGGCGTCGCCCAGAAGCCCGCCGCCGGATGACTGCCTCGCGTGGCTCGATGCCGTAGAGAGAAAGGCCGGGGCGTGCCCGAGTGGTGAGCCGATTCAGACCCCATTCCGAGCCCTGCCAAAGAGCTGCGCTATTGCCCAGATGAAAGTCGGTCGAATCAGCAACGATCGGCTTGAGCGCGGCGTGAAGGGCCCTGAAGGCGCCCATTTGGCGAAGACTCAGCTCGGCACGCGGATCCTCGCCCATCGCCAGATGGGAAAAGATCCCGGCCGGATGAATGCCCCGGGAAGCAAGCGCTGCCAGATCCCGGCGAACCTCCTGGAGGTGCTGCATGGAAATGCCCAGGCGATTCATGCCGGTATTGAACTTGAGCTCAAATCGAAGAGTTTTTACCCATCCCTCACGCTTGAACTTTCGCCAATCCTCGATCGTAGAAATGACGGGCGTGAGGTCATGTCGCAGGCAGGCCGTCCCGGAGGCTTCATTCCATGGGAGCGTCCCGGAGAACACCACCACAGGGAGCGCCCGCCCGCGGACGCCGATCGCCTCACGCACCTCGATGGCCTCGAACAGGGTCGCCACGCCGAGTCCTGCAAGGGCTGAACTCCGGCCAGCCCGGCGATGCAGCTCAAGCAGGCCAAGCGCAGCCCAGCGGGCACCGTGCCCATAGGCATCGGCTTTGACCATCGGGAGCAGGCATGCGCCCGTTGCTCCCGGCAAGAGCACGCTGCGTGCCTGCTCCAGCAGAAGCCGCCAGTTGTGGTCCAGGGCAGCCCTTGAAACCTCGGCTCGGGCTCGAAGCCCCAGGAGTTCGGATCGTTTCTCAGATCGTGGCATCTTGCCCTGCCAGTCGAGGCGGATGAGGCCTCAGAACTGCATCATGGTACCGTCCGGCCCGCTCCATGAGCGCCTCGAAAAACTCATGCCGTTCAAAACTCGTGACACCAGGCCGAAGGATCACGAAGACGCCGAGCAAACGGCTGCGAAGACCTTCGCGATTCGGCGACCGCAGTTCGAGCACCTCGAAATGGGAAACACCCATGCGAGCCAGCATCAGCTTCTGGAGAGCGGGCTGCTCGCCGGTGCCACCGGGAGTGTCAACGAGAGGCACCCTGAGTGACAAGGGCACGGATCGATCCTGAAGTCCTGCCTGCTCGCGAAAAACGGCAAGCCCCGTTTCGCGGTGGTATTCGAGAAAGATCACCGGAGAATCTCCCTGCTCGGCGATGATCGCGATGAGCCTTCGAACCAGATCTGGGAGGCTTCGGGCAGCCAGGATCGAATCCAGTACGGCTGCTTCAGAGACCTTGGGTGCGTCTCGAACCCCTTCCAGCACCCGGGGAACGACGACCTCAATGCTCTGGGTTTCTGGCTGAGGCTCGTTGCTGGTCATCAAGGGCCGGTGGCGCCCTAGCCGCCTGAGCCGCCTGATCCGCCTAATCCGGAAGAAGCGAACGGCAAGCCTGAGCATCGAGCTCGAAGTCCAAAGCACTCCGAGCAGGCCAAGAACGAGCACGGCTTTGAAGGCAAGGCCCAACCCTTCCCAGCCACCCGCACGGGGAGCCTCGGGGAGCAGATCTTCTTCGAGCAGCCAGCCTCCGAGCCTGGGGTCGCTGCTCCAGTGGGCGCGAACCTTGAGCTGGTCAAACGACAGCTGCTCGCCGGGACGACCGAGGTAGGGATTACCGGCAAATGAACTTCCGAGATATCGGCCCTCCGACTGGTGGATCACCTCTCCCTGAGAGGTGAAGATCCAGAATCGCTTTTGGGCGGTGGCTGATGTCCCGGCAAACTCCGAACCCAGCCCGGTGAGCAGCGCCACGCTTCGATCCGGCCCAGAAGCCCTTTCTAAAAGGACGCGCGGCTGCTCCCAACCCTGGCTCCTGCCCAATACCCAAATGCGAGAAGCGCCAGGCCGTGTCGGCGCGGGCAATTCGGCAGACCCCAGCCTCGCGATGGCCGCATCCAGGCCTGGGGCCTGTTTGCTCTCCAGCCTGCGGATCACCCGACTGGCCCCACTCCAGCGAATCTCCACCCAGGCACGACCGGGACCGGCAGGACACTCCAGGCCGGATGCACAACGCTCCACCAGACCCTCGAGCGATTGAATCACGCCGGCCACCCGGGCCTGCCAGCTGCCAACCGAGCCCCATGCCATGCCACAGGTCGCAAGCAGCCCGAGGCCCAGCACCCGCCAGGCGAGCGAACGTTGGAAACTGGCACCGAAAACGCGTATCATGCGGCCGAAAAGACCCCCATCCCATGGTACCTCAAGTTCTCATCCTCGGAACCGGAATTGCCGGACTCAGTACGGCCCTGAAGTTTGCGGACTCAAGCTCCGCCATTCAGGTGACGCTCATTGCCAAAGACCGCGCCGATGAGGGCTCCACACGCTATGCGCAGGGCGGAATTGCCTCGGTCTGGTCCAAGTCAGACAGCTTCGAAGAGCATGTTCAGGACACCTTGAATGCGGGAGCCGGACTCTGCCGCCCCGAGGTCGTGGCCGACTGCGTCCGGGAGGGACCGGAGCGGGTACGCGAGCTCATTGACTGGGGAGTGCGATTCACCCAGCAAAAGGCGCTCGATCCCACCGAAGAGTTCCATGCCCAGTACGATCTCCACCGAGAGGGCGGCCACAGCCAGCGACGGATCCTTCACGCCGATGATCTCACGGGGCTCGAGATCGAACGCGCGCTACTGGCCAGAGCGCGTTCGCACCCACGCATCCGCATTCTCGAAAACCACATCGCCATCGACCTGATCACCGAGGCCAAGCTCCTGACCCGCTGGCGGGGACCGGGTCGCTGCCTGGGTGCCTATGTCCTCGACACTGCGAGCGGACGAGTGGTTACGCTTCCTGCCAACATCACGGTGCTTGCGACCGGAGGGGCTGGAAAGGTTTACCTCTACACATCGAATCCGGATGTGGCCACCGGTGATGGCGTGGCCATGGCCCACCGGGCGGGAGCCAGGGTGGCGAATCTGGAATTCATGCAGTTCCACCCCACTTGCCTCTACCATCCCGAAGCGCGCACCTTCCTGATTTCAGAGGCCCTGCGGGGCGAAGGCGCCGTGCTTCGAAATCTCGCAGGTGAAGCGTTCATGGAGCGCTACCACCCTCTCCGAGAGCTTGCGCCCCGTGATATCGTCGCCCGCGCCATCGACTCCGAAATGAAGCGAACCGGAGATCGCCATGCGTGGCTGGACGCCACCCGGGTCGAGGCGATCTCGGAGCGTTTTCCCAATATCTGCGAAACCCTCAGGCGTTGCGGCATCGAACCCTCCGCGCAACTGATTCCCGTGGTGCCTGCCGCCCACTACCTCTGCGGAGGCGTCGTGGTCGACCGCTCGGGACAGACCACGATCGAAGGACTCTATGCGGCAGGTGAAGTCGCAGCCACGGGGCTCCACGGAGCCAACCGCCTGGCGAGCAACTCGCTCCTTGAGGCGGTGGTGTATGCTCACCGCGTTTTTGAACACGGATTATCGGCACTTTCTGGGTCTGCAGGAGGCATCACGGCTGGCAGCACTCCCCAACTTCCCGAGTGGGACCCGGGAAAGGCCGTTCCGATCGAGGAGAAGATCGACATCGCCGCCACCTGGCTTGAGGTAAGAAGCCTGATGTGGAACTACGTGGGCATCGTCAGGACCAACCGCAGGCTCGAACGTGCGAGACGCCGTCTCGAGATGATCCGTTCGGAGGTGACTGCCTACTACTGGAACAACCTGCTCACGCGTGACCTCATCGAGCTCCGGAACCTGATCGCAGTCGCTGAGCTCATGGTCCAATGTGCGCTGCTTCGAAGGGAAAGCCGGGGCCTCCACTACACGGTGGACTTTCCATCCACCGACGATCGACACTTCAAGCGCGATACCGTGCTCTAGATCACGCGTGCGTGCGGATCCACCTGCGGAGGTCCTCGAATGCACGCCCCTTCTCGACTTCGTTGAAGGACTCGTGGAAGAATCCCTCATACTTCGAGATGCGCTTGTCGTGGCTCTGCAGCCTCTCAAAGAATGCCGCGTTCGCGCCGGCACTCACGATCCGGTCTTCCATCGGCACGATGAACTGCACGGGCACATAGATGCCCGCATCCCGGGAGGAAGCCCGGGTCATGGCGGCAAGCATCTCGGTGAAGAACCGAGCCGTGGCCTTTGAGTGCACCAGCTGGTCCGAGCGGTAGGCTGCCACCACTGCCGGGTCATGCGAGATGTTGGCCACATCCAGTCCCGTCTCCATCTGGAGCCCACCGAGCACGCCCGAGAGGAGCCTTCCGGCAGCACGCTTGGCTGCAGGAACTGGAAAGTTGAGCTCGAGCAGCGGAGCGCTGATCGTGGCGCTCTTGAGAAAGGTCACCGACTTTTCCTGCAACATCAAAAGGGAGATGAGTCCCCCCATGCTGTGTCCGAGCAGATGAATGAAAGGAGCACGCTCCGAGGTCCTGGAAGTGAACTCTTCCTGCACTGCAAGCAAGACCTCGAAAGCGTCATCGACATACTGGTCAAAGCGATCGACATGCCCACGCACGCCCTGCGAGCGCCCGTGCCCGCGGTGGTCCATCGCGATCACGCCGTCGACCGCACCCTCCAGGAGTGCGGGGAAGTGTGAATAGCGGGCTCCGTGTTCTCCCTGCCCGTGAAGAACGAAGAGGAGTCGAGGAGCCTCAGGCATGGGTGCCTTGAGGTAGCGGGAGATGAAGATCTCGACTTTTCCGTCGGCCGAACGCCGGGTGACGGAACTCTCCTCCCAGCCCTTGGGAAGACCGGGAAATCCCTCAGGCCTGCTGGGTGACATAGGCCTCGATCGCCTTCCTGCCCTCGGCAGGAAGCTTCTCGAAACGGAAGCTGAAGCCCTTGCCGTCTTCGAGCTCGCGCACGATCACACCTTCGGCCACGAAAGACTCGATGGATTCCTCCGCGCCGGCAGGTGCAGAGATATTGAGCTTGATGCGCGTTCCCACCGGACCCGGAATTTCGCTCGTGAGAAGCTGCATTCCGCCCACGCTCACATCCCGGCACATCCCCGAGAAGACTTTTCCTCCAACAGCCATGATGCTGCGAGCGAGGAGCGGAAACCGTGGAGCTTTTCGCCGCTCGGCAGGTTTCTCGGCCTTTGCAGGTTTCTGTCCCTCGGCAAGGACATCCGCAAACTCGGAAATGGATTTGAGCTTCTGCCAGCCCGACATCCCCTCGCTCCAGGCATGCACGTCGCCGTGGATCTTTCCGATCCTCACGAAGCGCGCGACTTCGTCTTCGCTGAATGGCCCGAACTGGGAGTCGCTGTAATAAAGAAACCACTGCACGGACTTCGGCGCAGGCGGGGGCGCCAAGCGGGAAGTATCGGCAGCAGGGGGAGTCTTCATTCCCGGACTCGAGGGAACGGCCGCCTTGAAGGCCGGGATGTCGCACAGGCGCATCCATCCCGATTGCTCCTTGCGCCACCCGAAATGCGCCCAGGTGAGTGCACCCTCATGAATCCTGCCCACGATCTCGGATGCCGAGAGCGGGCCCACCCACTTCTGTCCATCGATGGCCACGTACCAGACGGGCTGGTCATCGCCGGGGGCAAACAACAGCTTTCCAGTGTTCTCCATATAGGCTCAAGTCTACTCGAGCCGCCCTGAAAGCTGCCGCCAAAATCTGTCGAAACTTTCGACAGCTGCCAGTCTCGCGGTCACAACCCTGCGAAAGAGTAGAGAAAAGTCCTGAGCGTTCATCCGTAACTCATTGAAACTAATAGACTTTTATTGTCACCCAAGGCGCCCCACTTGGCACCTGCCTTGCTCTTCCTCACCTCGAGGGAAAACGTTTATGAAACTGCTTCGAGACAAGCTTTCGCTTCTGGCACCCCTGGCAGGCCTCTCTGCGCTGGCTCTCACAGGCTGCGGCAAGCAGACTTTCGAAACCATCAGCACGCGGATCGAGACCGAGGCTCCTGGATTCATCCAGATCGCCCCCAAGGTGGACATCGTACTTGCCCAGGACAACACGGGCTCGATGATCTCGATCTACAACGACATCGGCGCCCAGATGCCGGGCTTCTTGAATGCGCTGGCAGCCTCGGGCTGGGACTATCACTTTGCCGCAATCCCCCTCACCCCGCGCAGTCTCACCCAATTCGGCGAGCGCCAGTTCTCGCAGGTGCTGGCGTCCAAGCAGGACCGCAACTGGGGAGAAGCAAGCTGGCTTGCTCCGTATCCAGGCGCACAGTTCGGCGACGTCGATGAAGGACAGGTCAATGCGAGCTACTTCCGCAGGCCTGAGTCGTTCACCGACTATTTCACCAACCTCTATCCATCGACTTCCCTTTCAGGCTCCGAGCCCGGACTGGAGAACGTCCGCCGTCAGCTCACCCAGCACATGGGAGAGAGCAACTTTCACAGGCCGGATGCCATGCTGGTTGTGATCGTGGTCGGAAACGGAAACGACACCTCCGGCGTGAAGATCTGCCGAAGGCTCGATGGCGTGGAAGCCCCCTGCGAGCTCTCGGGAATGGGCGGTTCGGGCACCAGCGTTTCGCACTGCGGAACTCCGGGTCTTGAGCTCTCCTCCAGCTGCAGTCCCGGCTCCCTCAACTCGGGAAGCCCCTCACTCACGGCCGGCACCTATGCCTACGCACGCGAGTACTACAAGCAGCGCCTGCAGTCGCTTCGTCCAAGCCCCTCGCAGGTCAAGCTCTACGCCGCCGTCTCCACCCTGGGCGGGCAGTGCTACGGCTCGTCATCAAGCGCAGGCACGCAGTACGCAGCCCTCGCCGGCGAGATGGGCGGCACAAGCCACAACATCTGCAGCGCTGGCGCCGCCTCCGTGCTCTCGAGCATCCGCAGCTCGCTCCAGGTCACGCGCATGGCCCTTCGCACGGTCTACCTCATGCTCGACCGCGAACCCGAGTTGAGCACGATTCGCGTGATCCGCTACGTCGACGGCGATCGCAATCGCGCCGTCGAGATTCCGCAGGACGATGCCAACGGCTGGAGCTATGCAGGAATGATCACCGACCAACCCCGAGTGGTGACCGACGGCCCGAATCCAGCGACGATGAACACGGCAACCGGCTGGGCAGTGCGCCTCAACGGATCGGCCCGCCTCTTGGGCGCCGACACCGCCGAGGTGAGGTTCCAGCGACGAACCTCGCCCTAGTTCGAGCAGGCCGTCCTCAAGACGCCTCTCAGGCTAAAGACGCATTTCTGGAACCGAGGCCGGGATCTCCATCCTGGCCTCGGTCGCTTTTTGGATCTCCTCGATCGAGACACCCGGCGCGCGTTCGCGAAGCACGAGCCTATCGACAGCAACCTCGAGCACGGCAAGCTCGGTTACGATCTTCTTCACGCAATGAATGCCGGTGAGTGGAAGCGTGCACTTCTTCAATACTTTCGATGATCCGTCCTTGGCCACATGCTGCATGGCCACGATCACGTTGCGGGCTCCTGCCACGAGGTCCATGGCGCCGCCCATGCCTTTGACCATCTTTCCGGGAACCATCCAATTGGCCAGGCTCCCGGTCTCGTCGACCTCCATGGCGCCAAGCACCGTGAGGTCGACCTTCCCGCCACGGATCATGGCAAACGAATCCGAGCTCGAAAAAAAAGCTGCCCCCGGAATGGCCGTCACCGTCTCCTTGCCGGCATTGATGAGATCCGCATCGACCTCGCTTGCAACCGGGTAGGGCCCCATCCCGAGCAGACCGTTTTCGCTCTGGAGAATCACGGTCATTCCACTGGGAATGTAGTTTGCCACCAGGGTCGGAATCCCGATCCCGA
>CAIOHW010000177.1 GCA_903858195.1 Oligoflexia bacterium
CAATATCGTCGCCATCGGCATCACCAACCAGCGCGAGACCCTCTGCTTCTGGGATCGCAAGACGGGTCTTCCGCTGGCGCGAGCCCTGGTCTGGCAGGATCGCCGTACCGCCCCTCAGTGCGAGGAGCTCAAGGCCAAGGGGCTGGAGCCGTTTTTTCAAGACGCCACAGGTCTGCTTCTGGACCCCTATTTTTCTGGCACGAAGGCAGCCTGGGCGATCGCCAACCAGCCTGAGCTCAAAAAAGCGCAGGCTCAGGGGCGCCTGTGCGCGGGCACGATCGACAGCTATCTGCTGGCACGTCTCTCGGGTGGGTCCGTGCACGCCACTGAGCCGAGCAATGCCTCGCGCACGCTGTGTTTTGACATCAAGAAGCTTGAGTTCAGTGCCGCCCTCTGTGAGGCGCTCGGCATCTCAAAAGACATCTGGCCCGAAGTGCTCCCCTCAACCGGCACCTTTGCCGTCACTTCTCGCGTCCCCGGACTTCCGGACGGCATTCCGATCAGCGGCGTACTCGGTGACCAGCAGGCGGCACTTCTCGGGCAGGCCTGCACGCGCGAGGGCATGGCCAAATGCACCTACGGCACAGGTGCCTTCATGCTGATGAACACGGGCAAGCAGCCCGTGAAGAGCCGGCATCGACTGCTCACCACGATTGCCTGGAAGATGGGGCGGGATGCGCCTGTGTATGCACTCGAAGGCAGCGCCTTCATCGCGGGCGCAGCCGTGCAATGGATGAGAGACGGGCTTAGGCTCATCAAGAGTGCCTCCGAGATCGAAGCGCTTGCCTCGACCGTTGAGCACTCGGATGGGGTGGTGTTCGTGCCTGCGCTGACGGGGCTTGGAGCCCCACACTGGGATCCTCAGGCCACCGGCATGTTCACGGGCCTGACTCGCGGCACTCAGGCCGGGCACCTGGCGCGCGCGGTGCTCGAGGGCATTGCGTTCCAGAATGCCGACATCCTGAGTGCGATGCAGAAAGACCTCGGAAAACCGCTGTCATCACTCAACGTCGACGGCGGAGCTGCTGCAAACAACCTCATGATGCAGTTCCAGTCAGACGTGCTTGGAGTGGAGCTGAGGAGGCCGAAATTTCTTGAGACCACGAGCCTGGGCGCCGTGTTTGCGGCAGGGCTGGGTGCTGGGCTTTGGAGCGATCTTTCGGAGATCGAAAAGACCTGGCAAAAGGACCGGACCTTCACCCCCACGATGGATCAGGCCGCACGGGATGCAGCGCTCTCGCGCTGGGCCATGGCCGTAAAGCGCGCGATGCTTTAAAAGGTGTCCGCCACCTTTTACTTAAGCGCCGCGTCAGGAGAGCGGGCGCCAGAGGGACAGCCAAGGCTTCTTTTTGGCTGGCTTGGCCTTGTTGCCCTGCCCGCTCTGCATGAGCGTCTTTAGGATGAGCGACTGCAAGTCTTCCATCGTAAAGGGTTTTAGGAGCTGAGGCTGATACGAGGTTTCTGCGCCAGAGATGGCGATCACCGGAATCTCTCGTGTCTGGCATTCTACCAAGAGGGACCGAAACGGCACGATCCGGTTTCTGAAGTCCGCTAAAACGACATCGGCCTCCTGCCACGAGCCAGTCTCGAGCGAGTAGTGGGTTTCGACTTCAAACCCAAGAGTTTCCAGACGCTCTTTGAGAAGGTCGGCGATGTCCTGGTCGTCTTCGAAGATCGCTACGCTAAGGGCCATGTCCCCAGTCTAACCCGAGGCCCGTCGCTCTGCTCTGCGGAGGCAGGGTAAGGGGCGTCAACTTTCGGTTAAGCGTCCCAGCTCCCGCCTGGGATGGAAGATAACCCATTGATAACATTGGGTTCAATTCCAGACCAAATCGCTTCAACTCGTGTATCCTTTAAGGAGGCCGGATCGGTGCCCGCAGTGGTGTCGGAATGCCGTACAGTTTTAGCCACCGTGAGCCGATCCGCTACGCAAGGATGGGAGTTTTTCAGCAGTTTGCAGCACGTCTGTGGCGGGTATTTCGGGAAGGAGCGCGTTTCGAGCGTGCTCCTGCGACAGCGTTGCTTCTGGGGGGGAGCCTCCTTTCGGCCTGCGAAAATCAGGGATTCCAGTTTCTTGAAACCATCACGCAGGGCGGCGATGAAGAAGTCGAGTGCGCGATCACCACGCAGGCCCCGATCCCGACCCCGGAGGCAGCCTACGACCTTAAGGTGTCAGGAGTGTCCGGCAGCCTGACCACGCTCTCGGTGGGCACCACGGCATCGGAGTGCGAGGTTGAGTTCAAGCTCAATGGCACGAGCATCGTTTCAACCGGTGCGACCGTATCCATCGCAGCTGATGACATGCTGGCGGGCCTAAATCTCATCGAAGCCACTTCGGGTGGGGTTTCGGTGAGCTGGAATATCTATAAGAATTCGGTACCCGTCTGCGCCTCGCAGACCCCCGGCTCGACCGGAACCAGCATGAGCCCGGGCGGCTCCCAAAGCCTGACGGGCAACGCCTCCGACGCGGATTCCGATACCCTTGCCTTCAACTGGTTGCTCAACGGCTCGCAAGCGACTAGCCCGATTCTAAACACCTTCAATGCCGCCACCTCGAGCCTCGCCACCTTTTCGCCGGACTTGACCCTGCTTGGTCCCAATGCGGTGCTGATGCAGATCTCGGACGGCACGGACACGGTGAGTTGTTCGTGGAATGTCACAGTCAATAGCGATTGTGTCGTTTCATCTACGACACCCACCGCCGGCACCTCCGTCCGGGTGGCCGCTGCCACCTCAACGGTGACGAGTTTCCAGGCGCTTGCCCCGATGGGCTGCCTTCACACTTGGAAACTCAACGGCCAGAGCCTACCGGGCGCGACAGGGTCCGCCACCCTTTCGATCGCTTCATCGAGCCTGGACGCCGGCTCGAACATTCTTGAGGTCACAGTCGGAAATGGCGCAAGCACCGACACCAAGACCTGGACGGTGGTTAAGAACACTCCCCCCTCTTGCTCGGGTCAGAGTCCGGGGTCAACGGGCACCACCATCGGAGTGGGCGCAACCCCGCTCGCGCTCACTGCCGACGCGACCGACTTCAATGCCTCCGACACGCTGAGCTTTTCATGGAAGCGCAACGGCGCAGCAGTCACCAACCCCATGTTCTCGGTCGTGCCCTCCGGCGCGACCTCCTCGATTGCGACCTTTACCCCAGACTCGACCACGGTGGGCTCGAACATCATCCGTGCTGATATCTCAGATGGCTATGACACGAGCAGTTGCACCTGGACCGTGCAGGTGGTTCCAGTCTGTTCGGTGGGTTCATCGAGCCCCAACGGTTCGTCGCTCAAGGTCCCTTACGCCGAGGCGAGCAGCCAGACTTTCGTTGCCACCCCCAACGACCCTTCGTGCGCGGTTTCATGGCGAATCAACGGAAACACCATTAACGGTGCGACCAATCCGCTCTACGCCATCGCCTCGTCGCAGCTCGGGACCGGAACCCCGAACACGGTGGAGGCCGTGATGAGCAACGGGTACACGACAGCAACCCGAAGCTGGACGGTGACTCGAAATACGCCACCCAGTTGCAACGGCACTCCGGTGGGAAGCACGCAGATCGGCGTGGGTGGAACGCAGGATCTGACTGCTGCGATCACGAATACGGACAGCGATCCGCTGGTCTACACCTGGACTCGAAACGGCAGCCAGATCAACCCATCGCACTTCATAGTGCTGACCAGTGGCAACAGCTCGATCGCCACATTCATGCCGACCTCCTCGTACATCGGCGCCAATACAATCGTAGCCAGCGTGACCGACGGATATGACAGTGCCTCCTGCTCCTGGTCGGTGAACGTGGCCAACAACTGCGCCATCACCGCCTCGTTTCCCGCCACGACCGTATACAAGGTTTCTGCAGCTCCGAGTACCGCGCATGTGTTCGGCGTCATCCCAAGCGACAGCAGCTGCACGGTGAGCTGGACCCTGAACGGCGGGGCCCTCCCTTCGGGCGCTCTTGCGAGCTTCACCTCGGGTGACCTGCTCACTTCGGGCTCGGCCACTCCCAACACACTGGTGGCGACCCTCACCAACGCCTCGGGCAGCACGACGCGCACTTGGAGCGTCATCAAAAACCGGTCGCCCGCGTGCGGCACCTACAATTCACCTGCAACGTCGACGGCGCCGGCAATGAACTACGGTGAAACAGCGACTTTCTCAGGAACCGGGAGCGACCCCGACAGCGATCCACTCTCCTCGTTCCTCTGGCGATTCAATGGCAACTCAAGCCCAACCCTCTTCAATCCCGTCAATACGGTCGGAAGCACCTCGACGACCACCTTCAATCCTTCCATCAGTCAGGTGGGTGTATCGCAGGATATTTCGCTCGCCTTCAGCGATGGTTACGACGCGGGCGCCTGTTCCTGGAGTGTCGAGGTTCAGAACCCAAACACAGTCGAGATCCTGGCCTGCCAACCCACCAACAGTCCCGCCTCACCGGTGGTGGTGTTGTCCTCGGGGGCAGGGTCGAGCCAGACGCTGACCGTAGTCGCGAGCAATGCGAGCGGCTTCAGCTGGTTTAGAAACGGAAGCGCTCTGGGTGTTACCACCGCCACGCTGAACGTTTCGTCCTCTGGCCTTTCGCCCGGTGTTTACAACTATCGCGCGATCGCCAGTGACGCCCAAGGCAATGCAGAGGAGTGTGACTACTCGGTCAAGATCAACTCACCTCCGACGGTGGATTTGATTTCTCCCGCTGCTGGCACCTACAAGGTGAACTACGGCGACACGATGGTGTTTGCGGTCTCTGCCTCGGATTCCAACAGCGACACCTTATCGTACGCCTGGACTCTAAACGGTACAGCAAGCGGCACACTGCCTTCTGGCTCGGACACGACCACCTTCTCTCCGGGCTATAATACCGCACTGCTGGGGACCAATACGATATCGGTGACCGTCTCGGACGGCGCCGAGTCGGTGGTGCGAACCTGGACAGTTGAGGTGAACCAGTTTTCGACCACCTGCAACACGCTCTACAACGGGCCGGTTTCCACCCACGGGGGTAAGGCATGTACGCTGGTGGGTGTTCCTGGGATCGGCAACAACCTTGAGGCGGGTGACCCGCTGGCCGACCAGACGCTCGTTCGCCTCAGGCCTCACTACCTGAGTGAGGATGATGCCGGAAATCTGATCGTCGCTGACGGCCTCTCATCGGTGGTGGGCTACTTCAATCGGTCCTCATCGCCAGTGACGCGGTTTGGCCGGACCATTCCGGGCGGGACACTGAGCTATATTCTCGGAAACGGGGCAGACGGAATCACGATCGACGGGGTCTCCACCAATAGCTTCAAGCTAAACGCCCCGACCGGTACGGCCTACGACTCGGCCACTGGTTCGCTTTATGTTGCTGACTACAACAACCACCGCGTGGTGAAGCTCGATCAAGATGGCGTGGCAACGACGGTGCTCGGGGCGACGACCGGCACCTGGCAGGGCAATACTGCCGCCTTCAATACCGATGGCAACAGCGGGACTTATCAATCGGTGAGCAATCAGGGCCATTCGTGCGCCTATCCGGTAGGTCTCACGCTCGTCAACGACAGCAACTCGATCCCGGCGCGTCGCTGGCTCTATGTGGCCTGTGCGCATACGAGCGGTTCCTCCGGCTCGATCAAAAAGCTCGATATCGACCCAGCCAGCGCCAACTACGGCAGGGTTTGGATCGCCGTTGGAAGAACGGTGTCAGGAGTGGTTCAGCAGGGCAACGCGGATGGCTCAGTCGGTCCGGCAGGTGAGGCCACGGTTTATGAGCCTTGGGGGCTCACGAGCGATGCTGCGGGCAACATCTATTGGGTGGAGCGAGTGGGCTTGCGCCTGCGCATGGCTACCACGGCAGGAAGCGCCATGACCTTTTTTGGTTCAAATGGCCACCTGACCCAAAACCAGGGGCTCTGGACCGCGGACGTCACCACGCCGGGTCCGCTTGCCACTCCGACGGCGTCGATCGCATCCCAGACTTACGGCACAGGGACCTCGGCAAACAAAGTGGCGGTCTTTGGACCGGTCAGTGTCGTGACCTCCTCGTGCGACTACTACTCGGTGCAGATCCAGGATGCGACCAGCGTTCCGATGGCGGTGTCCTCAGCTACCACGGTGACCCTGAGCGCATCAGGGGGCGGCTCGGGCGCATTCTTTTCGAATAGCACCTGCACCAGTGCACTCGCCGGCGGGGCGGTGACCGTGGCTGCGGGAGCATCTCAGGCAGGATTTTTTTATCGAAACTCGGCTGCCACAGCCACTGCCACCATCACCGGGGCTTCGGCGGGACTTGCGAGTGCATCGGTGACGCCGATTCAAGTCACAAGCCCGGCAGGAACGGCAACCAAGATGGCCATCTATGGTCCGACCCGATCGCTTCGAACCGAGTGCACCCGATTCAGCGCCCAGCTGCTCGATAACACCAACAAGGTCTCGACTTCTGCGGCCGCGCGCACGATCCGCCTGGTCCACACCGGGATCGGCACCTTTTATACGAATTCCAGCTGCTCGGGTGACCCGATCTACACCATGACCATCGGTGCAGGCCAGACCACCGGAACCTTCTACTACACTCCGATCATCAAGGCTGCGGCCAACCAGGTGGTTTCTCTTGCGGGGGGCGTGAGTAACAGCCTCTCTCCGGCAAGCGGATCACAGGTGGTGGGTGTGACCGCATTCAGAGGCCCGCGTGGGGTCGCCCTCAATCAGGATGCCTCGGGCAACGTTCTGGGCTTTTTTGTCAGCAACTCCGATCAGCACCGAATTCACTACCTGAACAATACGGCCTCAAGCGTGACGATCGGCGGCACCGCGGTGGGAGGATACGAAACAGGAGTCGTGGCGGGCACGACGGCGGGTGGCGGCTATAACGGCGATGCGGTGGGCAATACTGCTCGAGTGAACTTTGCCTATGGCCTGTATACGAGGCAGAACGGCAGCGAGCTGTTGGTGGCCGATTATGACAACTGGCGGGTGCGGGCGCTCAATATCGGAGTGGCCTCGGGCTATCTCGACACGGTCCTCGGGGCTGGAAGGTCGCGATCCGGAAATCTGGGCGATAGTCCGATTGCCGCCACTTCCATGTACCTAAACGGGCCAAGCCAGCTTGCCGTTCATAATACCACTCGAAAGCTCTACGTTTCTGACACCTCAAGCAACCGCATTCGGCGCGTGGACCTCCTGACGGGCGAGGTCGATACGATTGTAGGGAAGACCTA
Source organism: Oligoflexia bacterium (assembly GCA_903858195.1). Taxonomy (GTDB): domain Bacteria; phylum Bdellovibrionota; class UBA1018; order UBA1018; family UBA1018; genus CAIOHW01. Next base: position 7,191 of record CAIOHW010000177.1, read on the forward strand.
TTCTGCGGCGAATGTGGACGACAACGAAACCCCCACCAATGCGACGATTGCAGCGCCCCGCGGACTGGCCGTGATGTCGAGTGGGAGCGATAGCTTCCTGTTGTATTCGGACTTCCCGAACACCACCAATATCAACCAGCCTTGCCTCGTGCGCGCACTCAACCTCACGCCAGATACAGGGGCTGCAACAACCGGCTCGCTTTTTGGGATCAGCATGAACCCTTCGCGCGTCTATACGGTGGCGGGCGACTTCGTGAAGGGCTGTTACCAGTGGAATGCCTCCTCTCCAAGCGCCCCCAATGTCTCCGGCACGGCTGGAGTGATGAACAAACTTTACAATCCCGACGGGATCGCAAGTGACGGACAGAACTTGTACATCTCGAACTACAGCGACCACTGCATCCTCAAGCTGAACTCGCAGGGCAATCTCAGTCCCGTGGTGGGAATCTGCGGCACCGCGGGGGCCTCGGCCACGCCGGCCCTTGGTCTTTCCTTCCAGATCAGCAACCCGACCGGGATCGTGGTTGACCCGCAATATGCCTCGAGCGGGAACTTCTTCTTCATTGATCGCTCACAGAACAACCCCTCGCGTGTCAATTATGTGAACTGCAGGTCCACTTCGGTGCAGATCGGCGCCACCCTGGTCAACGGCACCAGTTCCGTGACCCAGTGCCAGGTGGCGACGATCTGGAATACGGGGTCTCTTGCCCTTGCCCCAGCGGGCTACGCCTACGGGCTTGCCGCCTTCGACAGTCAGATCTGCTTTTCAAGCGGGCAGCCCGGTAGCGGCACCAACGGAGCCCATAATGTAAGCTGCTTTGATCGCACCAATCCGCTTTCGCCCCAGACGCTTCGCCTCGGCGCCTATGAGGGCGGCAATCCTGCCTATCGTGCGGGCGGGCCCCTCGGGCTCGAGCAGGAGGGCGTATCAGCTTTTGCAACCTACCTGAATGCACCCTTCGGTCTTGCCTTTGATTCCTCGGGCAACCTGTATGTCTCCGAGCGTGGCAACAGCATCGTCCGGATGGTACGCAGGTGGTGGTGATGCCACGACGGCGTTGGCTGGCAGTGGTGCTTTTTGCTGCGACAGGCCTGGGCGCGGCCTGGACTTATCGCGATGTCACGCAGCGTGCGGCGATGATCAGGCTGGATCCCGATTACCAGAAGCTTGCCGAGCTCAGGGCCTCGATCTTTCAGGCCTATGCCCAGAGGGCCCTGTTGCTCGAGAGGTGGATGGGACGCGAGGAATTTGGGAGGCGTCGGTTCCCGCTTCCGCGTGAGCTCACCACCCAGGATGATTTTGATCTCTTCGAAATCGGCCAGAATCAGATCAGCGAGGAGCTTTCAAAGCGGCTCGACGGCCCTCGAATGAAGGAGCTGTTTGCGATCGAGGAGGGGATCTCGCGCACACGGGAGGAGTACCAGAAGTTGGCTGCCGGCGTTCTGGAGACTCTCGACAGTGTCGGCGTGGAGAGGCGCAAGCCGCCCACCTTTGCTCTCGATAAGCTGGTTAAAAGCGGACG
>CAIOHW010000178.1 GCA_903858195.1 Oligoflexia bacterium
AGAACGGACTCTCGCTGCTCGCGTTCTCGGCCTTCTTGCACGCGCTCTGGAACTCATGGCTCAAGCGCGAAGAGCAAAAGGACGCCTTTCTTGCGCTGGTGATCACTCTGGGCTGCGCACTGGCTTGGATCGGGGTTGCAACCTTCGCGCGCCCCAACGCATTCGAGGGCCTGGAGCCGTCGCTGGCATCAGGCCTGTTTGAGGGCCTTTACCTCGCCTCGCTCTCGCGCACCTTGAGCCTCGCCCCACTGGCCTGGGCGTACGCGATCATGCGTGGAGGGGCCATGGTCATGGTGTGGCTCTTTTCGAGCCTCCTCATGGGCGAGCGCACGGGAGCGTTCGGGGCCCTGGGGGCTGTGCTGATTTTTGCGGGGCTCTGGGTGCCGGTAGCAGGCCTCAGGCGCACGGGAGCGGCCCACGCCGGAATCACAGGCGCCGGCCTACGCGCTGCACTCCTGAGTGCCACGTTCATCTCTGGCTACCACTTCTTCTACGACCGAGCGCTTGAACAGGGGGCTGAACCCTATCGACTCTTCGCCGTGAGCCTGAGCGTCTCGGTACCGATCCTCGTTGCAAACCTGCTCCGTACGCGAGCCGGCAGTCAGGTTCGGGCCGTGATGGAGATCTGTGCCCGAAGAACTCTCTTCGTATTGGTGTGTGCCACGGTCGTCTACTGGAGCTTCGTGCTGTTTTTGATGGGACTTGAATCCACGGGCGCGGGCTTTGCCATCACGATTCGCAATACTTCGATCTTTTATGCGCTCGTGCTTGCGCACCTCTTGGGAGAGCGCATCCAGCGCATGCAGGTCTGGTGCTGCGTTCTGATCTTTGCCGGAGCGATCTGCCTGGGGATTCAGTAGAATCCGAATGCCTCACTTCATGAAACCCAATGATGCAGCCGCGGGGCCCCGAATCAGTTCCTGAGAGAAAGACCCAGAAACCCCGTGAAATCCTCGGCCGCAGGCGAGATGGCGACATTGGCCCCTATGTCCCACTGGATGCTCTCGCCCACCGGCAATGTGATTCCGGCATCCAGGGTCCCCTCCCAGGCGCCGGCAGCGCCGGTGCTCGCCTGACTGAAGAACTCGATGTAACCGCTCAGACCCAGAACCAGCTCGTGCGCGGCGGTGATGGATGAGACGATCTGGGTGTCATAGCCCGCATCGCCGGAGCCTCGAACCCGGTCAATCTCGAGCATCAAGCCAATGCTGAAGTCATGCGGGGCCTGAAACGCGATCGGAACAATCAGTCCACCTTCCAGCCAGGATTCACCGCGGCTTCTGTCCTGCGTGGGAAGCGTCACATAGGGCATGAGTGCCAGGGCCACGGCCCCGGAATCATTTCCGAAAAGGTTGTACTTGTAGCGCACGGTCGTATTTCCGACCCCACCCGCATCAGGATCCTTTCCAAAGGTCTCGACGATCAACTGCAGGTCGGAGTCGGTGCTCACACCGTACTTGAGATTCATGTTGTTGAACGAATAAGACCGCTCACCAGCCTCCTGAGTGACCGCAACCAGGTCCGTCTCGAGCTGAAAGTGCCGGTGTGGAACCGTGTACGCGCTCTCGGTGCGGTCGGGCCGATCGGTACTCATCTCCCGCACCTGAGGATCAGGAGTGGGGTCGGCAGCGGCACTCAGCGCAACGATGGATCCCAGGAAAATCACGAGTGGAGTCTTGATAGTTGAATGGCTCTTCATGTTCAGTTTCCTTTCTAAGCTGTTTTTCTGGCGTGAACCTTCTTTACGAAACGAGAGAACAGTCCTTCGGGAATTTTTTCGAGAGGCAGCACCTGGACTGCCGCTCCCAACTCAACGGCGGCTTTGGGCATGCCGTAGATGGTGGAGGTTGCCTCATCCTGGGCGACAGTATGTGCGCCCATCCCTCGCAGTGCACGGAGCCCCTCGGCACCGTCCCGCCCCATCCCCGTCAGAATTGCTGCCGAAACTGAGATCCTTTGCGCCGAGGCGACCGCGGCCACCGAAGCAAAAGCGGTATCGATGCACGGGTGGTAGAGGTCGCCGTGAGCGGCCGGAGTGAGTACGACACGCATCCCGTGAGAATCTTTCTGGACACTCAGTTGTTTTCCACCGGGAGCAATGTAGGCAGTCCCGGCGGTCAGGATGTCATCATGGACGGCCTCCTTGACGACGACCGAACAGAGCTCCTGGAGGCGATTTGCAAACATCGCCGAGAAATTGTCCGGGATGTGTTGGACGATCAGGATCGGTGGCGAGTGTCTTGGGAACTCGGGCAGGATCTCACGGATTGCCTCAATTCCGCCGGTCGATGCCCCGATGGCGATCAGCTGCTGCTGAGACCCTACGCCGTCATACGCCTGCAGGGCGCCAGAGCGGGACGGAAGAACAGCTTTTTCTCGATTTTTTCGTCGAGACTCGCCAACCGCACGTACGGTACTGCGGATGGCTCCAGCCTGACTGGCGAGCTGGTTGCCCTTGGGCTTTTCGATATAGTCGGTGGCCCCCAGGTCCAGGCATCGAAACACTTTTACAGCCTCATGCTCACTGACGGAGCTCATCATCACGATGGGCGGATGGTCCGCGCTCCGTTTGCTCTTGAGGTATTCAACACCGTCCATCCTCGGCATGTGGATATCCAGCGTCATCACATCCACCGGCGTATGCTTGAGGAGCT
>CAIOHW010000179.1 GCA_903858195.1 Oligoflexia bacterium
AAAAACCCGCAAGCCCGATGACCTCGAGTACACGATCGACCATTTTTTCGTGAAGCTCTTCAAGACCGCAGACACGCTTCGGACCCGCGCAGGCCGTACAGAGGGCGCACGCAGGGTGGCCTATATGCGAGGCTTTCTGGATGAACTCATGCGCGAGATTTAGCGCGCGAGATCCTGCCCGTTGTCCTCTTCGTAGACGACGCGGACCGACTCGTCTTCGCCCGGTGCAAAGCTCATGTCATGAAAAACAATCGCGTTCAGGCCCTGGTCAAAATACCAGTACCCGCCCGAGCCCGGCAGACCCGCCTTGACGGGTTTGTCCCTGTAGAGCACCTGCAGCGTGCTTGAGCGCGGTACCGTATCGAGAAAGAGCTTGGGCGAAGTGATGCGACTCACGAGGTCCTTGCCCATGTCCGCGAGGTTTGCTCCGAAGTTGTTGGTACAAAGAGCATAAGACTTGCCGCGAGTCCGGGTGATGAATTCACCGTAACGCGAGCCTTTGAGATCCCAATCATCCTCGCCGCTATTATTTCCGCAGCCCAGATCACCGGTCCAAAAGATGCCGTAAGAGACCACTTCGGTGAGCGGCTTGAAACGTGCGAGCTCGTTCAGCACCTGCCCCACCGACTCCCTGCCCTGCTCCTGGGCATCGGTCACGAAGATGATCGCGAGGTTCGAGCGCGCACGAAGGAAGTCAGGCTGGCGCTGCAGGGCCTGGAGCATCGGCTCAAAGCCCTCCTCGCTCGCCGATCCGTTCGTACCCAGTTTCGATACTGCCCGCTGAAAAACCAATGTCGAATCAGGGGTTTGCGAGGTCAGGTCAGCACCCGGCCTGAAACCCACGAAGGGATCATCCGAGGGATCGGTCGACAAGAGACCCATCTTCCAGTTGAGCAGATTTCCACCCTGCACAAACTGGTTCATGAAGATCTGCGTGTTGCGAATCACATTCTGCTGATGGGGCATCATGCTGCCGCTGTTATCGATCACCCAGAGGATGTCGACGAGCGTATTGCCCTGCAGCTGCTTGAGCTTGTGGCTCACATCGCTGTGCTTCGAGGGTCTGGGGAGGTTCTGGTACAGGTAGCCGCCCTCATTGCAGCTGGTTGCAAACAGGGCAAGAACGAGCACTTTCAAGATCGAGCATTTCACCGGTCACCTCCCGCAGCACGAAGACAGCGGTTTTCAACCTGGCTCTGAATGCGAAAAAACTCATCCGGCCAAAGTACACCATCAAGCGGAAACACCACTTCACCCTCGCGAGCCTTAACGGCTCCCGACTGACTGGTCGAGACCACATCCATGCCCTTGCGGGCATCGGCCTCGGCAATGCGAATCTGATGCAGGAGCTCGATCTTCACGAAGCGAAGCTTACGGATGGCCTCACCGAGCATGATCTTCTGATTCTTCCACTGACGAAGGTACTCGGCCTGCTCAAGCTTGCGCGCAAGCTCGAGTCTCTTCTGCATGCGTGACTCAAGCGACTTCCAATGACCCTGCCTGCCCACCACCGAGGGCATCGGCGTCTTGAGGCTGCGGGCATGCAATTCACCGAGTTTCGAGACTTCGGTCGCAAGCGCCTTCACGCGCAGGTCGGCCAGCCGCGAAAAGGCGTCCATGGATGCTGGAGCGGGAATGCTCCCACTCGATGCCAAAGCCGCGTCGATGCGACGCGCCCAGGATCCGTAGTCACGAGCAAAAGACTCAAAGTCCTCCTGAACCGCCCCATACGAGCAAAGCTTGAGGTTCGAGATCGCCCGCACCACAGGAAGCTCGGGCTGGAACTGTTCCAAACTGGCCTGAGTGCTGAGCGAAGCCAGCTCGCCGCGAAGCTGGCTCACGTCACCCTTGCGAAGGAGGATCCATGCCAGTTCCTCGCGCGAGGGCAGGAACTCAGGGGCCGAATTCGGGATCTTGCGCAGGTAGCTTTCAGATTCATCCCACATTCCTGCCTGGAACAAGAAACGAGCGATTTGAAGGAGATACGAAGAAACCCTCGCAAAATCCTTCTGCTTTTCGAGCGCAGGCTCGGCGTGTTCCTTGAGCGTCATCGCGGCTGCGCCAAGGTCACCCCGGCGGGCCTGCGCAAGCGAAACGGTTTGAGCAAGCGGAAGCTTCAGGCGATTGTCGCTCGAAAGAAGCGACAGAAGCTTCCTGCCCTGCTCGCCCTTACGAAGCGAAGCATAGGCCTGGAGGCTCACGACCGACACGCCCCGCTTGGAGTCCAGCGCGCGGATCTCATTTTCCATCTCAGGATTCAGGATCACTCCCCGATCCAGCAACGCCTGATCCCAGGTGGCTGCAGGATTACGCGTCATCCAGCGCGGCAGGAGAACCTCAAGAATCGAGGACCACTGCGCCCCAGCCGGACCCTGAGCCCAGCTCGAGAGCGAATACACCCACTCCTCGACCACCGACTGCACCAGCCCCAGACGGGCAAGGCTCGCAAGCCGCGCGGACTGGGCTGCAGGCCTGAAGGTTGCCGAAACCTGATCACTGATCCCGTCCCAGAGGTGCAGCACCTGCTCGTGCTCGCCCTTCAAGAACAGCATCGCCCAGCGATTGACTTCGGGCTTCAGCCGCGAGCGCTGGTCGTTCCAAGCAGTGAAGAACTGGACGGCAAGAGGGTCATTGAGTTTGAACTGGTCGACCGATCCCGGCCCAAGATCCGCCTGCGACTGCACGGGTGCTGAGCTCGAGTCGGCAGGGTCGGCGGAAACCGCCTTGGGCTTGAAACTCTTGAGCAGGAGATCTGCTCCCGATGAGCCTGCCCATGCGGCGGGCAAGAGCCCTGCACCCATCATCACGCCTGCGCAGGCGGCTCGGCGAGCGGTCCTCACCGGACACCCCCGGTCATCCAGCCGATGTCGACATGCCCGACCCAGTGCTGGGTCAGAACCGAGGCCAGCTGACGCTGCTCCTGGTAAATATGATTCTTCATGCCCATCCGGATCACGCCCGAGCGGCCGAGCCAGAAGGCAAAGCCCAGATCCACCACGCCCATGGCGGTCGTCCCGCGATCCAAGGACACCTGGCCGCCGCCCAGTGCGATGTACTGGTCGAGATAAAACACCTGGTCCATGCTCAGGCGAAACTTGCCGTAGAGCGTATTGAAGGCAAGCGACGCATCCCAACGGTTGCGGGCGTAGGCCGCATCCGGGACCATTCCGTCCTGTGCGATCATCTGCTGGGCCGTCAGGGTCAGCGAGTTGAAAACGGCCGAGGCATTCACCCCGAGGCTCAAACGGTCATTGAAGTGGTAACGAAGCCCGCCGCCCATCTGCTGCGAGTTCAAGAAGGCGTTGTTCGTGAAGTCCTGACCGGCACCGATTGAAAACTCAAGCCTGCGCGAAAGCGGGCTGTAGCGAGACTGCACGCTGTAGAGCTTCTCGGTCGAGATCCCTGCAGGCGCCTGGTTGGCTGGCAGGTTCAGGGACTGAAGCTGGTCTTCCAGCGAAGCCCCCTGCTTGATCGGAGCGCCCAAGGCCAAGGCCGGAGCCGCAATCGAGAACAGGGCTCCTAGCGAGAGAATCGACCAATTCTTGGAGAACGAGTTCATTTCAGCACCTCTTCAAGCCAGCGAGAGACGATCTTCTGATCCATGGTGGTCTGGGGAACCAGATCCGCCCACTCCATTCCGGAAATCACAAAACGCCTTCCACCCTGCTCGCACTTGGCGACCAGCGGAAGCTCGTAGCCCGGCAGGTTCGGTACCGACTGGTAAACCCCCTGCAACACCGAGCGGCACGAGCCTGAGGCAGCCACATTGAGCAGCATTGGGTTCGAACTCTCGGCAGTGAGCGTGCCAGCCAGCTGAAGGGCCTTGTAGGGAGCCGTCAGCCCCGCACTGGCCACCGCATTGACCGGAAACTTTGAGAAAGCAGGCGGGTTCGGACCCAGTACCGTTGCGTAGCGTCCGCGCATCTGCAGACCCATGCGGGCCAGAGCCTGCGACAGGTCGACTGGAAGACTTTCAAGCGCAGGAGTCTGCACCATCAGGACCTTCGCACGAGCGATCGCAGGTGCGGCCGCTGCCAGGGCCTGCGGATCAGAAAACACACTCGTTCCGAGCACCACCGCATCGCGCAGCGCGAGCGCCCGATCGTTCAGCTCCTGCATCAGGGGATTGATGACCTGAGCACCCGGAAGCACCTTGAGGGTGCCGACGATTTCGGGGTCACGCATTCCATCACCCAGTACCAGAACACGGCTCCAACTGGAGGGAAGCACCTCGACCGCAAA
>CAIOHW010000180.1 GCA_903858195.1 Oligoflexia bacterium
GGGACGATGGTGGGAGCGGGGATGCTGGCGCGCGAGTTCGAACGCCGCACGATTCTTGTGGCGCTCACGCGTCCCATCACGAGGCTACAGTTCATGATTGGCAAGTTTACGGGACTCAAGTGGGTCCTGCTGCTGAACTCGCTGCTGCTCTCGGCAGGCTACCTGCTCGTGCTCAGGTATCTTGGAGCGGGGGCCTCCGGATTCACGCCCACGCTGGTCTGGGCCCTGGTCCTGCTGGCTCTGCAGTCACTCGTGCTTGCCGCACTGGCTGTCTTTTTTTCGACTTTTTCGACCACTTCTCTTTCAGTGGTGATGACGCTTGGAATGTATTTCGTCGGCATCAACTGCTCGCAGATCCGGATGCTTGCACTCAAGCAGGATTCCGCGCCTCTACGCTGGCTTCTGGACGGCGTGGCGGCAGCCGTTCCGAACTTCGAGTACTTCAATCTCGGGCTCAAGGTGACCTACGGTCTTCCGGTGTCTGGACGGTTTATCGGCCTCGGGCTGGCCTACGGATCTGCATGGATCCTGCTGCTGCTCGTGCTTTCAGGGCTCTTGCTGGAGCGGAGGGAGTCATGATGCTCGAAACCGATCTGCTGCCTGAGTGGCTGGTACGTACCTTTGCGGCGGTCATGGGACTGCTGATCGGGAGTTTCTTGAACGTGGTTGTGGTCCGCCTTCCGCACGACGAATCCGTCGTGCGTCCGAGGAGCCGCTGCCCGGGCTGCGGAAAGGGCATCAGCTGGTACGACAACATCCCCGTGCTGAGCTACCTCTGGCTTCGGGGTCGATGCAGGTCGTGCAAGAAATCGATCTCTCTGCGCTACCCGGTCATCGAACTCATCACTGCGCTGCTCTTTTCGGCGGTGCTCTCAAAGTTCGGGCCGCACTGGCTCGTGCCGCTTCGTGAGTGGCCTTTTGTGGCAGCGCTTGTGGCCATCACCTTCATTGATCTCGAACACCGGATCATCCCGGACGAGCTGAGCCTGGGGGGCCTCGTGTTGGGTGTTGCCACCGCCTATTGGGTTCCGGGCCTCGGGCTTGTCTCGTCGATCCTGGGTGCGGTAGCCGGATATGCCAGCTTTGGGCTGCTCTCGTGGGCTTACTTCAAGGCCAAGGGCAGGGTGGGGCTTGGAGGGGGTGACGTCAAGCTGCTGGCCATGCTGGGGGCCTTCCTGGGTCCGATGGCTGTTTTTCATGTGATTTTGGTGAGTTCGCTTGCCGGAAGTCTCATTGGACTTGGCTATGCGGGCCTGCTTCGTGCGCGTGGCGGCTCGGATTCGCTCCTGTCGGTGGCGATTCCGTTTGGACCTTTTCTCGTGGTCGCTGCACTCTATGTCTACCTTTTGGGGGATGTCCTGGGGCTTCCGCTCCAGTTCTGAAAAAAGATGTGCCCGATCCACGATACCGATTCGCCTGAAGAGCGCTGGTCCAAGGCCGAGTGGGAGCACTACGAGCTTTGGGAAAAGCTTGAAGCTCGTCTGCGGATCCGTAGACGATGGATTGTTTTTGCCTGCGTGGTCCTGTTTCTTGGCCTCTCTTCGATCCCGATCGTGCTCGACAGCGGCCCGCAGTGGCGTGCGCTAAGAGCCATGCGGGAGCTGGGCGAACACCTGAGCCGCATCAAACGTCAGGCGGTGACCCGGGAGCTTGCCCTCCGGGTTTCGGTCGATCCCTCTGAGCCGCTCCTGCTCCGGGTGGAGCGGGCCGCCAGTTGCCGTTCGGCGAAGTTCGAGCCGGATGAAGCCTTCAGGCTGCTGACGCGCGACAAGAGGCGGGCTGAACTCGGCTGGCTCGATCCGGTTCGAGGACAGGAGGTGGGAATTCCCGGCCTTTTGACCCGCTTCTGCTACGATCCGCTGCTCGGAAGCAGTGTGACCCCCGGACCCGACAGTGTTGCGGCCTTCGTGGTCCTTCCCGTCAAGGAACTGACGGAAGAGCCCAAACACCATGCGGTCCTCCTGCTCAGGGGCCCCTCGGCAGAAATTTCCTTCGAATAGCTTCGAAGAGTTGAACGTTTTACTCCACACTGTAAACTTCAAGAGTATCGAGGGCTAGGGAAGGCAGGCGGCGTGTCAGGATTAGCGTCATTGTTCTCACGGTTATTCAAGGGAGGGGGGCCGAAGTCTGCGGTCGGCCTGAGCATTGGCTCGTCCTCCATCAAGCTCGTCGAGCTTGCCAAGAGCCGTGGGGGATGGCGACTCCTGCACTTCGGCATGGTCGCTCTCCCGCCGGATGCCATCGTCAACCGCGAGATCGTGAATCCTGTTGCCGTGACCGAGAGTCTCAAACAGCTCACCGGTGCGATGAAGCTCAGCACCCACCGAGTGTGTTCCTCGATTTCCGGAAATTCCTGCATCATCAAGCGGATGCAGCTCGAAGTCCCCAACGCCAAGGAGATCCAGGACCAGGTCTTCTGGGAAGCCGAACAGTACCTTCCGTTTGATCCGACCGAAGTGGTGATGGATTACCAGCTGCTTTCGTACTCCAAGGACAAGAGGGCGGATGTGCTCCTGGTGGCCATCAAGCGCTCGATCCTTGAGACCTACATGTCATGCATCGAGGACGCGGGCCTCCAGCCCTCTGTGATGGATGTCGACTATTTTGCCATCCAGAACGCATTTGAGTCGAACTACCCGCTCCAACCCACCGAGTCGGCGGCCGTCATCGACATCGGCGCAGCTTCGACCAAGATCGCGGTGATCCACCAGGGCGTGCCGGTTTTCACCAAGGACAGCGCGCTCGGGGGACAGAATCTCACCGCCGAGATCCAGCGACACCTGAACCTCCCGTTTGCCGATGCCGAGACGCTCAAGACCGGAGCCTCGGGCGGTGCCGTCCCTCAGGAGGTAAATGACCTCACCCAGGTTTTTGCCGAGAATCTGGCGCGCGAGATCAAGCGCACGCTCGACTTCTATTTGGCTTCTGCAACCGGACCCTCCGTCAACTACCTCTTGCTTTGCGGCGGATCAGCCCAGATTCCGCAGCTTTCGCGCGTGATCGAAGAGGTGACGGGACTTCCCACGCAGGTGCTCAATCCCTTCAATGCCATCTCGTACGACCCGGCGATGTTCACCGCCGATTACGTATCGTCGATCGGCTCGATGGCGACCGTTCCGATCGGGCACGCCTTCAGGGCGGGTGAGGCCAAATGATCAAGATCAACCTGGCGCTCAAGAAATCCTCCGGTGTCTCGTCCGGGGCCCCTTCTTCGCTCCCCTCGGTCGACCTGTCGCAGCTCAACACCGGGCCCGTACGGGTGTTGATCCTGAGCGTGCTGGCGATCTTTGGCACGAACTGGGCCGTACAGCGCGAAAAGGACGCCCTGATGCAGGGCCTCAATCAGGAAGAGCAGCAGCTTGGGGTCAAGAAGAAGGAACTCCAGACATCGCTTTCCAAGACCAAGCAGTATGACGAGCTCAAGAAGGCGCTTGAGGCCGATGAGAAGGTGATCTCGACCAAGCTCGAGACCATCATGAAGCTGAGCGAGGATCGTGACGGGAACGTCAAGACCCTGCAGATGGTTTCGCAATCCATTCCGGCCGAAGTGTGGCTGCAGGGCTTCAAGTATTCTTCGAGCGAAATCCTGTTCAAGGGAGGCGCGCTCGACTTTAACCAGGTCTCTGATTTCACCAAGAAGCTGTCCGAGTCGGAGCTGCTGGCCGAAGTTCAGCAGGACAGCGCCAACAACGGCAAGGATGATCGGGGCGCCCCGGTCGTGCTTTTTGAGCTGACGGCGCGCAGGAAGTAGGCCCCGGATGGATCTCCCAAGGCTCGTTTCACTGCTGCGATCCCTGGCCCCGATGGTCGTCATGGGCTTTGCCGCGATGACCTACTACGATTTCAGCCAGTACAAGCAGGCGCCCGAGTCTCCCTATGTTGCCAGGAAGAGTCAGATCGACCTGATGCGAAAAGAGATCGCCGCACTGGAAAAAAAGAACGGCGAAATGCTCGAGTTCGTGAAAACGCTCGAGACCAAGAAGCAGGAAGTGGGGCAGCTCTCGACCCGCCTGTTTGAACTCAAGGCCGCCATGAGTGACCGCCTTGACGTACCCGAGTTCACCCGCATGATCGTGACCGAGGCCAAGCGCGTCGGGCTCACCGTGCAGTCGATCCGGCCCCAGCAGCGGATGGATACCGAGTACTACCGTGTGTTTCCGTTTGAGCTGAAGTTCAGGGGTGTCTTTCCGCAGATCTACACTTTCATGAGCCGTGTGGCCAATCTGCAAAAGTTGGTGCGCATCGACCGGTTCACGCTCTCTCCAGCCACGAGCTCGTCTTCCAAGTTTGTCGAGCTTGAGGGCGAGATCGAGCTCAAGACCTTTGCCTACCTGGGCTCACAGGCTGATACCATTGCCGGCAAGTCCAGCGCCGAGGCCGGCAGCAAGGGGGGCCAATGAGGCTCAGGGCCCCGCTCTTTGGACTCACGGTAATGTCGACTTCGGTGAGCGCGCTTGCTCAGATGAGCATGCCTGACATCGATCCTGCTGCTCTGGACATGCGCGACCCCTTCAAGCGGCCCTTGGTCGCCGACGCGCCCACGACTGCACCCATGGGGGTGCTTGAGCGATTCCCGGTTGAAGAGTTCAAGATGGTCGGAGCGATCACCGGCACCGGACGTGTGCGGGCGATCCTGCTCGACCCGGATGGCAAGACCCATCTGGTTTCAGAAAAGA
>CAIOHW010000181.1 GCA_903858195.1 Oligoflexia bacterium
AGCTTGCGGCGGGAGTCACGTGGTCGAGGGTCTCCTCAACGGCAGCGGGAGCGCAGGTCGAATCGCGCGTGCTCAGGCCCGAGCTGATCGGGAGCGTCGGGTTCTATTTCTAGCCCTGACGCGGCGAGTAAAAAAATTCCCGAGCGTTGCCATCCCTTGTTTGACAGTCCAGTGGCGGCTGGACAGAATGTCGAGGGGGATTTTTTGGTTATGAGCGCATACGCCAATCCGCAGACCCAGACTCAGAATCAGGCCGCTCAGGGCGGTCTTGGCCAACTCGAGGGGCTTGCCGGCACTTTGCGAGCCCTTGAGGCCGCACTGCAGCAGGAAAAGGAACGCTCCGCGAAGCTAGCCGCCGACCTTGCGGCCACTCAGGCTGGCCATGACCAGAACACGCAGGACCTTCGGGCGCGAAATCGCGAGCTTGAGCTCAATCAGGAAAAGTACAAGGCGGCCCTTTCGCTCCATCTGGAGAACGAAAAGAAGCTGAATCAGCAGCACAAGGTGTTGCACACCGACTACCTGAGGATCCGTGACGAGCTGGGTCAGTACCGTTCGGCATGGTCCGAGGTGCTCCAGCGCGAGAAGGAAGCCAAGCTGATCCTGGTCGAGGGCGACAAGTCGCGTGAGCGCATCCGTGACCTGGAGTCCCAGCTCGAGACCTCTCAACTGGAGCAGATCGAGTCTCGAAAGCGCATCGAGCAGCTTGAGCGCCACTCCAAGAGCTATCAAGACGAGCTTCAGGCGGCGCTGGTGCGCCTGCACAGCGCCGAAAGCAAGTTTGCCGAGCTCTCGAAGGAATACGAAGCTTTTCGTGCCTCCAAGCGGAGCATGGATGAGGAAGTCGCCAAGATCGAAGCCTCAATGCGTGAGCGAATGCACTGGGGAGCGCTGAAGGAGCGCGAGAAGATCCGCGCCGAGCTTGAAAAAGAGGCAGCACAGGACAGAGAGCGTGTGCGCGAGTCCTTTAACGAGGTTCGCATCCAGCTCGAGACCCAGATCGCGCGCCTGACCCAGAGCCTGTCGCATGAAGAGCGCCGCGGCCAGCAACTGAGCGGCGTGATCATCTCTGAAAAGATGCGGCATCAAGACGAGCTTGCCACAGTCCAGGAAGAGGTTCTTGGAATGCGGCAGATCCTTGCATCCGCTCTCCTTGAGGGCGGCGACATCGACCACGCCCTCGAGCAGCTCGAGTCCCAGCATCAGCGCATTGCCGCGGCCCGCGCGCGTGCCACCGTGATGGCGCAGCCGGATGCGGGAGTTTGATCGGAAGTTCGGCCCGGAGCTGATCGACCGCATCCCGCTTGAGCCCGGGATCTATCGCTTCTTTGATCGTGCGGGGGCCTTGATCTATGTCGGCAAGGCCATTCGCCTCCGGCGCAGGCTCCAGCAGTATCGAAATGCCACGAGACTTCGGCGCCACCGCAAAATGCGCCGTATCCTCAAGGATGCCGCAACCCTTGAGTTCGAAGTGTGCAGCACGCATCGAGAGGCCTGCCTGCGTGAGCTTGAGCTGATCCAGACGCTTCGGCCCAAGCTCAATGTGAGCGGCGCCTACTCCTTCCTGTATCCGATGATCGGGGTTTCGCATGACCCCGAAGCGGCAAGCCTTGAGGTCGTGCTCTCGAGTGCGCCCGCACGAGTTTCCTGCGGAGCCTGTGGGCCTCTTCGCTGGCATGGGTCGTTTCGATCGCGCACGTGGACGCGCGAGGCCTTTGTTGCGCTGGGGGAGCTGCTTGAGTTTTCGGCCCATCGCGTGAGGCAGCCCTCATCGTTGCGCGAGCGCGGAGTGTCACGGATCCACTTTCGCCAGGTCGATGCCGCATGGGTACTGGGGTTTGAGCGATTCCTTGAGGGACATCATGCCGAGCAGTTTCTCTCGGACTGGATCCTCAGGCTCGTGGACAACGCCGGCGCGCGTGCCCGAAGTGCATGGGTGCAGGAGCGCATCCGCACCCTCACCTCATTTCATCTTGAGGAGTGTCGCAGGCTTCTTGTGGCGAGGCAGCGAGTGGGAGTCACCGAATACCCGGTGCCGCAGCAAATGAGGGATCGCATCTTCCTCGAGGCAAGACTTCGAGACGAGGGCTCAGGCAACCTTCAGCGCATGTCCTGAAAGGACTCGGACAGCGGCCCACTCATCGGCCTTGAGCCAGCGGGTGGGATCCATGAGCGCCACTTCGCCGCTTGAGAGGCGAAGGCATTCCCCGTCATAAGCATCCGTAGCCACCACGCACTCCACCTCGCGCACGGCAAGCGCAACGGAGACCAGTCCATCGCCATCCGGAAAGCGAAAGAGCAGGTAGTCGCCCGCTCGAGTACGGGTACGCGGTGCGGTTGCGCCGATCACCGTGAAGCGCTCGTGGCCGAGGCTAAGACTACCCCCCAGTCGGCCCTGCCCCTTGGGAAGGGGCTCGGGAGTAGCGCCATGGAGCAGGTCACAGACCCAGAGAAGCGGGACGGCCCGCTTTCCGCGGTGGGTGGAGATCACGACAAATCGACGAAGCGGAGCCATTGCTGGTCTTCTCGGCAGGCACTGGAGAGGACTGAAGGAGCCGCTGCGGTGACAGGGCGTTGACGCCCACCCCCCCGGGCGACTAGTGCTGTGGACATGTTCTGGGCCGAAGGAGCGCAGGCGATTCCAAACAAGCAGGCCATCTGGGATGGGCGTCGATGCGCCACCTATGAAGAGCTGTCGGCCGGGGCCTCGCGTGTCGCCCGCGCGCTGATCTCACAGCCCGGCCATGTGGCGGGCGAAATCATAGCATTCTGGGTGCCGCCATCGGTCCAATATGTCGAGATCCAGTGGGGGATCTGGCGTGCCGGGGGCGTAGCCGTCCCACTTTGCGTCCAGCACCCGACGGCCGAGCTGGAACACTCGCTTAGCGAGGGCGGGGTTTCGCGAGTCATTCATGCAAGGGGCTTTGATCCGCACATTGAAGCTCTGAGGTCGGCGTTTCCGAATGTCACCTTCCATTCAAGCGACGAGCTCCTGAAGGCGAGACCGGGCGGCGCGCCGCCTCCCCTTCCGGTAGTCGACAGCACCTGGGCTCCGAGGCCGGCACAGATTCTCTTTACGAGCGGAACGACCGGAAGGCCAAAAGCCGCAGTGGCCACGCACGGGAACATCGAGGCGCAGGTGCGAACCCTCGTTGCTTCGTGGGGGTGGTCGTCCAAGGATCATGCCTTGGGTGTCCTCCCGCTCCACCACACCCACGGCATCATCAATGTTCTGTGTTGCGCGCTTGCAGCCGGTGCGTCGGTCGAGCTGTTTGAAAAGTTTGATGCAGGCACGATCTGGGATCGACTCATGCGCCCGCGTGACGGGGCGAAGACCACGGTCTTCATGGCGGTGCCCACCATCTACTCGGCGCTACTCGAGTGGCATGATGCGCAGTCGCCGGTCACGCAGACCTGGCTCAAGGAGGCAGCCTCGGGCCTTCGACTCTGGGTGAGCGGCTCGGCAGCACTCCCGGTTTCGACGCTCATGCGATGGCGAGAGGTCTCGAACCACACGCTGCTGGAGCGCTACGGAATGACCGAAATCGGGATGGCACTTTCCAATCCGCTTGGCGGCGAGCGCAGGGCAGGATCGGTGGGGCTCCCACTGCCCGGAGTCGAGGTGAGGCTGGTCGACGAGGCGGGCGTTGAAGTCCCTGGGGCAGACCGCTCGGGTGAGATCCAGGTGCGAGGGGCCATGGTCTTTTCAGGATACTTTGGGCGCGAAGAGGCGACGCGCGCGAGCTTCACTGCGGACGGCTGGTTCAAAACCGGAGATACAGCCGTGCGTGACGAGCAGGGTTACTACCGGATTCTTGGGCGAAGCTCAGTCGATATCCTCAAGACGGGAGGCTACAAGGTCTCAGCCCTCGAGATAGAAGAAGCCCTGTGCGAGTTTCCGGGCGTCCGTGAAATTGCCGTCGTGGGTGTGCCGGATGAAAAGTGGGGAGAGCGCGTGGCGGCAGCCATTGTTCCGGATCCGGCCGTGGCGCTTGAGATGGAGCGGCTTGAGGAGTTCGCCCTGAGGCGGCTGGCGCGCTATAAGGTCCCCACGCTTTGGCTGGAGTGCCGGGCCCTCCCGCGTAATGCGATGGGAAAAGTGACCAAGCCCGAGGTGCTTAGGCTCTTCTCCGCGGTCCGTCGATAGCAATCGAGAGCGTCATATCACTCAGTACGTTCGTAACAGAACGAGCGCGCCCCAGAATCCAGTCGACCGAGAGCAGAAGCGGCAGATTCTCTATCGGAATGCCAACGGTCGTGAGCACCAGGGATAGCGAAATGAATCCTGCGTCCGGGACGCCGGCCACACCCATTCCGGTGAGCATGCACAGGAGTGCTGCCGAGAGCTGCTGGCCGATCGAGAGGTCCATGCCGAGCGCCTGCGCCACGGTCAGAAACGCCATCCCCTCGTAAAGGAGGATTCCGTCGTTGTTGAGGTTCGTACCCACGCAGGCTCCAAGCGCAGACGCCTGGCGCGAGACGCCGAGACGATCGAGCGCACGAAGCGTGAACGGGAGAGTGGCAAGGCTTGAGTTTGTGCCGATGGACTGGAGCACCGGGACCTTGGCTTCGGTCCAGAACACTCCCAGCGCCCGGCGGCAGACGAGGCGAATCCACGCCTGATAGGTGAACACGATGTGGATCGAAAGCCCAAGGAGCGCAACCCCCAGGTAGGGAAAGAGCCCGGCAAGCGGGCCGTAGCCAAATTTAGCGACTGCCGATGCGACTGCCGCAAACACGGCAAGCGGGATGGCCCGCGTGATGAAAAAGAGGATCCGTTCGGAGACGCGCTGCCCGGCATGAAGCAGGCCCGTGAGCGTCTCGATCCCGCGAACGGACGCAGGGTCGCCTGAGGCCTGCCGCTCACCGCGCAGTGCAAACCCAAGCAGGAGGGCAAGCACGATCACCGGGATCACGGCATTCTCGACAAATGGGCCGAGCGCGCTTGCCGGAATCCAGGAGCTTAGGTTCTTCATCCAATCGAGTTTGAGATCGGATGGAATCAGCGCAGGCTGGCCGCCCGGCTGGGGAGAAGTTTGGCTCCAGAGCGACCTGAGCGCGTCACCAGGTCTGAGCCAATGCGAAAGGGCCATGCCGATTCCCAGTGCGATTGCGGCATTGACGATGGCGATCCCCACCATCCGCACTCCGCTCTTGAGGCGCACTTCGCTTGAGTGCACGGCATTGACGACGGCAAAGAAGAGCAACGGCACGGCTACGGCCTTGATGAGCTGGATCACCCACTTTGAGATTTCTGAGAGAAGCGGAGCAGCCGGCCCCGCCCAGGGGCCCACCAGAAGTCCGAGCCCAAGCCCGATGATCAGTGACCAAGGGGTCACGTGATTCTCCCCGCATGCACGGCAAGCGCGTTCGGAGAGCGCTGGAGGTACTCGGTGTAGGTGCCCTCGTAGGAGTTCAGCTCGCCGCGACCGAGCTCGAATACCTTGTTGGTCACCTGCTTGAGGAAGTGGCGGTCGTGGCTCACGAGCAGCACGGTTCCTTCAAAGCCCTTCAGGGCCTCGAGAAGCATCTCACGCGAGCGGATGTCGAGGTGGTTCGTC
>CAIOHW010000182.1 GCA_903858195.1 Oligoflexia bacterium
CTGCCCCGATGCTCTCTTGGGAGAAGGTGCCGTCACAGTCACCGCGCTCTATTTTACATGGCGTCACCACAAATCTGCTCAACCCACATCCGTATCTGTTTTGGATGACCATCGGTGCTCCGATCATTCTGAAGTCTCCGGCAGGAGCGATCACAGCAGGAATATCCTTCGCAGTGCCCATGTTCGCCATGATGGTGGGGATCAAGGTGCTGATGGCATGGGTTGCGCGCGAGGCTGGCAAGAGTCTCACTCCGCGGCGATATCGGACCCTGCTTGGAGCATCGTCTGCGCTCTTGTTGTGGTTTTCAGCCAGCTTTGCATGGAGTGCCTGGGAGCACCTCCGCAACTAAGTGGAAGTGATGAGTTTGGGTTCGTCAAAACCCGTAACAATCAGGGATTCATGACTGACTATTTGGAAGACTTCTCGGCAGAGCTCGTCGAATTTTCGCCCAGGGTGCCGGGTCCGGGTCTGGAGCCAGCAGGGGTAAAGACCTTCCCAGATCAATGCGCCTGCTCGACCACGAGGTGCCTACACGCGTGCTTCGTACGACTGGGGTTGAAGTCGTTCGAGCTGGAACTATGACCAGACTCAGGTTTCCTCCTCGTTTGAGGTTAGGCGACCACTCATTGTTGTGTGGGGCGATGTGGCCGATTTTGACCCAATTTCTGGGTCAAAAGCATTGAATGCCGAGCGCTGCCTGATATGCATTGACTGCCCTCGGGCCGGTTGGAGGATCACCCCATGACCAAGCACTTCCGCACACTAGGGTTCATTGAGGCGATCTCGCTTTTGGTGCTCCTGTTCATCGCCATGCCGCTCAAGTACCTGGCGAACCTTCCAGAAGCAGTCCGGATCGTGGGATCCGCCCATGGAGCCCTCTTCGTGCTCTATGTGGCGGCCGGTGCGATGCTTGCCGAGCGCCTGCGCTGGTCCTCGAAGAAGCTCCTTCTCGCTTGCGTGATATCCAGCATCCCGTTCGGACCGTTCGTTTTCGACAAGATGCTCTTTCCTCCCGAAGCCCCTGCCGGCTGAGGCGCCGACTCAGTCTTTGAGGTCTCTGCCTAGAACGACCAGAGTGCCGAACTGGGGGTCCTCATCCGTGCCCAGCACGGTGAATCCGAGTTTCAACTTGGCTTCGATCACGGGTTTGTTGTCGGGGCGATGGCGGCTGAGGACGCACCTGTTGGGGAGGGGGCTTGCTCACCTTACAGCAGCCTGCCCACCGGCACACTGAGCACACGATCCTTGCGGATCGTGGCGTGCTTGCCCCGGTTGGCGTGCAGTAGCAGGGACCCGGGGCTCTGTCTTCTTGAAGCTGTAGAGGCCTTTCAGGCTCTTTTGAGAGAGCTCCTCGACCTCATCCACAGCGATGGCAACCACACCGGTACTTTTCGACTGCAGGATGACGGGCACCGAGGATCCGCCCCTCGAGTGGTAGGCGTCTAATTTGAAAAAGTCTGACTTTAAGAATGTCATACTGCCGGGCCGCGTGCCGATGGTCTTCTGGGGCTGGATCAGGCCGAGAGGTTCTGTCGGTGGTTTTCCAAGCAGCCGGACGGAGAGCTCAAGCGTGGAAAAGCAAAGACCTGTCTCATAGCGCCTCAGCGATCCGCTCGCGGATCTTGTCAGACAGTTGATAAAGCCCACGGAGTATGGGCAGTCGAGATCCCGGCCGAAGCCTACCCTGAAAAAGCAGGTCAAACTCGGGGTCGATCTCCTTGGGCTCACAAGTAGCCTGACGCTGGAGTTCAACGAGGTAGTCCGCCGGAACGCCGAGTTTTCTGGCCGATTCAACCAGCCAATCCCTGTATTCGAGCGGCGGAAGAAGGCCCGCTCTAGGGTTTGCTGCCTGGTAAACCTGAGCCTGAGCCGAGTCACCCCCGACCAGGGTGACGGCATGAGGACTGCGACAGTACGCCCCAAACGGCACCCACTCCATGATGTCGAGGAGGGCTAGAGAAAGGGAGTCCATTGCGTAGAGCGCGCCATAAACGGTAGCGCCCGGGCGATGCGATACGCTTGCGTAGCCCACGCCGTAATACTCGCAGGGCATCGAAAAATCGAGGGCGTGGTCAGCCAGCACGGCAGGCCCAAGAAAGTCGGCGTCTAGTCCCGACTCTCTAAGGTGGTTAGGATCCAGGTTGGCGCCGTAACCAAAGTAAATCTGATCACGCTTTGAACTGAGGCGCAGTGCAGATCGCGCGCGAAGAGCAGCCGCCAGGGTGGCCTTGCTCGACCGTTGCAAAAGGACGCTGATCATCTGGAGGTTGCTCCGGCCGCAGGCGTTTCGTTTCTGCGAATTGCGGGAAATCCAAAGTAGAGAGCCAGTGGGTACAATACAAGCCAGCCCTGGCTCAGCATCACGGCAAGAAAGGCCAGAGCGACCAGAGCGCACGCAGTCCATAGCCAGACCCTTTCGATCCAAAGCACCCGGACTGCGGAGGCCAAGACCAATACGTAAATGAATACAAAGTTTAGGCTGACCTGGCGGATTGCCCAGTCAAACGCGGCGGTGTGTCGAAGCATAACGCACACTACCCCCACCTGAAAAACCCCGATCCATAGGAGCGCCAACCACGGGGTTCCGGCGCGGTTGGTTCGTACAAACGACGAAGGGAGGATTTGGTCGGAGCCAGCCGTTGCGGCAAGCCGAGATACTCCCCAGAACCAACTGTTAAAGTTAACAAAGATAGACAGCGCGGCAAGAGCTGCCGTTGCTGGCGCCAGAAAATTTGCTCCCGAAGATCTCTCTGCAAGCTGCATAAGGCCCAGCTTCGAGTCGACTTCGCTCTGAGGAACCAGCGCAGCATAGTTGCTGGCAAGAAGGATGTAGAGCGTTCCACAGACCAAGATGGCCACGAGCATCGCACGCGGAATGTCGCGGCGAGGGTTTTCGAATTCGGCTGACATGAAGGCAAGGTTCTCAAATCCTGCAAAGGCCCAGAACGCAAGCAGAGTCCCGGCCATCACCCCGGAGACTCCGTTGCCGGAAGGGGCTGTCTGAGAAATGGGCGATGCCTGAAATCCCCAACTCCACGCTAGTACCAGCGCGGCAACTGCAATCACGGATAGCGTGGCAAAAAGCTGAATACGGGAGTTGATTCTGGCTCCAGCCAGATTCGCCATGATTGGCACAACAATCACACTGAGAGCCAGAGCAGGCTTAAGCCAGGCGCAGGTTGGGCCTAGGCGTGCCGCAAATTCGCCCGCAATCAGTGCAGAGGCGGGCATTCCGAAACACACGGTGCCCAGCACCAGCGGCCCGATCCCGCGGGATGCGCGCAGACCGAGTCCTAGCTCCAGTAGGCCGTTCATTCCGCGCGAAGAGTCCGCCCGTTTGATGAGCAGGGTAAAAAGAGGGACAAGGAGTAGGCAGAGCAAAGTTGCCGCGAGCCAAGACCATGCTGCGTTTGTGCCCGCTGCGGCCACCGTTGCGCCGGGGAGAAACAATATGCCCGAGCCGAGGATTGAGCTTGCAGCGTGCACGACAGCTGAGGTGAGGCCGAGGCGAGGGGATGGGCTCATATCTTAGCCATCACCTCGGTCCAAAACTGCCGCCAGAAATCGACGCCCATAGCAAAGCCCTGTTCGAACTCCGCTTGGCTTCCGGGGTTGCCGCAAAAGTGCAGGAAATTGGCCACACTGAGGCGAACGTGCTCATCCTCCACTACGGTGTGAATTCGGAAGAAAGGGGTATCAAGCAATGCCCGCTGTGCGGCCTCTTCAGGAGTCATGCATTGCCAGAGAGTGGTGATATTCTCGTTTGCAGGC
>CAIOHW010000183.1 GCA_903858195.1 Oligoflexia bacterium
ACATCAACACCATTGCAAACCCAGACCAAACTCTCATTGCTGGACACCCCCCTGCTTCCATTCATCGATGATGTCAGACTTTCCAGCATCCAAAAGCTCGTCATGGAGATACCGGCGAAGGCCCTCGGACTGCGTGCGCGCTCCGGGCGCGCCGTTGCCGCTTGCCAGCGCCCAGGTCCTCAGGCGCCAGTAATCCTCGTCTGAAACCACCTTTTCGGCGCGAAGTCGCTCCAGTTCCATCAGAGCTCCCCAAGTGTTTCCGCCTTTGGCGAGCCTGATGCAGTTTTTCGCCACTGCCTCGGGCTCGAGCATGGCTCCCGGAACCAGCCTGTCGGGGCTTGCGAGAACGGGCAGGATCTTGCTGCGCTCTTGGGCATCACGCGCGCTCTTGAGCTCTCCCATCTTTTGCCCGAGTCGGGCTTGGGCCGAATCGAGCTCGCGGACCTGTCCCTCGAACTCGGATGCAAGCTGCTTGATGCCCGCGCTGTACTGTTCCCGCTGGGGTCCGGCGAGTCCCGGTGGGACCGGTGAGTTCAGGATCGCAGATGCCGCACGCTGTTCGAGAACCTTCTGGGCGCCGATCATCCTGAGCTGGAGCTCTCCCACCCTGCCCTTGATCGCAGGCATCATGGCTTCGCGCTGGGATCGGACTGCGATCACCAGACGCTGCACGGCCTGTGTGTACTGTTGAGGGGTGGGCGGCTTGCGCGAAGACCCTGCGGGATTAAACGTCACACGTGATGCCGCCCGTTCAAATTCGGTCAGGGGGAGCGACGCCGGACCGGGCGCCGGGTCGACTGCCGGGAGGATCCCGGTGAGGCGTTTGGAGAGCGTATCCATTCCCTTTTCGGCCGGGCTCTGTGCCGCAAACTGCGTAAAGTACCGCCTTGCCCAGTCGGGATGGGCAAGCACACCCGTCATCAGCCAAACGTTGCGCTGCGACTCCTCGAGGGTGCGGACCCGGTCGAGCGGAATCGATTTCACACCGCCCCAGTAAAGCAGCCCGAGCAGCGCAAGCGAATGCTCGCTCCCCTTGCGCTGGGAGGGCGGCCACTTGAGGAGCCATCCTCCAATGAGCTGGAGCTGCCCCGTACCCATCAGCTCAGACAGGAGCCGGGCCTTGAAGGCCCCCGCATCCGCTCGCTGGTGCCAGGACTCCGGAAACTCGCCCAGGCGCTTGATGATTTCGACATGGGCCTTCTTGTCAAAAAGGAGGGTGATCCACTCATCGCGGGCCACATTGACCTTGGCCGGGTCGTTGGTGATCTGCTCAAACTTCAAGACGTACTGGCCCATCTGTTCAGCCTCACCCGAGGTCCTGGCCTCTGCAGCAAGCTTGAGGGTCGCCTCGGCCAGCACGGATTTGAGGCGCGAATCGGGTGTGCCCGAAAGCTGGGCAATGCCCGCCGCAGCCGGCTCAAGCAGTACATCCTTGTGCCTGCCCGCCTGAAGCTGGGCCCATTTCAGGCTGTACCAGTACTCGTGCGTGGGCTGGCGCCGAAGCACGAGAGCCAGGGTTTCGATGGCATCCTCGTACTGCTTCTGCTCGACCTGGATCTGCGCGAGCCGCGCGCCGGCGACAGCAGCATTCTTCGCCTCCGGATCCCCCAGTCGGTCAGCCAGAGCCGACATGAATTTCTTGCGCTCAGCTGCGCCCTCGGGAGTCGTGGAGCGCTTTTCCAGCCCCAGCATCCGGGCGTCCTGCGCGTGTGCGCGGGCGGACTTGAACTCGGGCTTTGCGAGCTCAGCACTGGCAAGCATCCGCTCAGCGACTGTGACGAGACATTGTGCGTCTCCCTCCGCCTCGCAGACATCCAGCCAGACCTCATTCAGCTGCACCCTTCGCTTGCTCTGCGGAAAGAGGTTCAAATGCTCAGCAAGCAGCTTTTGCGTGGTCCGAAAGAGCACGGGCCTGTCGATCTTCTCCGGGGTCTTTGCCTTTCCAAGGAAGGTCTCAGGAAAGATGCGGCAGAGCCTCTCGCTTGCTGCCTCGAGGGGCTCGCGCTTTTCTGCCGGAATGGTCCGAGCTGCTGCCAGGACCTCAAACAGGCGCTGCGCATGCGGCAGGGATGCATACTCCTTGGCCACGCCCTGGACGGAGTCGAGCAGGATCGCAGCCTTTTCAGCCGGATTGGTCTCCACAGAGAGGGCCCGGTCCCGCAGCGGTGAGCTCGACTGAAGCCGACCCTGGGCCTCGAGCGTGGACAGCGCCTTCCTCAGAAAGGCCAACCCGCGGACTCCGGTCGTCGAGAGCTTCTGATCGAACACTTCGAGAAGCTGAAGCTCGCTCTTGGAGCGCGCCAAAACGAAGGCAAGATCGCGCGCAGAATCGGTGCCGAGAGCGTCATCCTTGCTTTGGCGAACCAGCGCAACGAACGCGCCTTCGGCCTCGCCAAGCCTCGAGAGGTTTACGAAACACCAGGCGCGCTTGTAGACGGCAAGCTCCGCCATGCGGGCGCCCGCTGGAAGCTTCTCAGTCACTTTTCCGTAGAGTGCGAGGGCGCGACCAAAGTCCGACTGCTCAAAGTACTCCTCGGCAGCCATGAAAGCCGCCCAGGGCGCGTCAGCGGAGTTCGGATCCAGGACCAGCGACTGATCGAAGTCCTTCTGGGCCGCTGCATAATCGTTGGCATAAAACGCAGCCGTTCCGCGCAAACGGTGCGCCGCGCCCTTTTGTTGTGCTGTCAGTCTCGCGCCCAACACAGGATGATTGAGCAGCTCGGAGAGCAGGGACTGCGCGCGCCCAAAGGAGGCGAGGTCCTGCACCGGCGCGCCCTTGCCCCTGGGGCTCGCCAGAGTCTGCGCCTGCCCCAGTGAAATCAGGACCCTTGCCTCCTGCAGCGTCAGATTGACCTGCTTTTCGATCCTGGCCGGCTGGGGCGGGCCCGCGCGATTCTGCCTGTCGAGGTCTGCCCGCAGGCGCTCAACTGCATCGACAGTGGCCTTGAGTGTCTCGGGCGGCTGTTGCGACATCTTGGGGACGACGCCATCCGCGCGCGCAGGCGCGGCATCCACCTGTGCCGGAGCTCCCAGAAGAGATAAGATGCCGATTGCGACTACTTTTGTCCGCACATCGTGTCTCCGAGGTAGCGCTGTTGCCCCATTTCATCGAGCCAGTGCTCCGAGTCATCTGCGGGCCAGATCTCATAACCCTGAGATAGGAGCCTCTCGCGACTCGTGATCTTTTCGATGGGCTTGAGTCCGGAGTCCATGCCGGGCGTGGTCGCAAGCCTTGAGTAGGCCTGAACGCGCGGAAGCTCCTCGAGCCATTGCTGGCGCTTTCGATCAAAGCTCCCCTTGAGAAGCTGGGTGAGCCACTGTCTCTCGCGCTTCCGAGCCTCGAGTCGTCTCGAGTCGAGCCCGGTGGGATCAAGCGACTCCACCATCGCCAGATAGTTTGCCGTGCCCACTTCCATCCGGGCCCAGGTCTTGTAGTCAAGCTTGCCCGACTTGAGATCGGCCGACATCTGGTCGATCTGGTCAAAGACCGCCTTAAGCTCGTCGGATCTGCACAGGCGTTTGAGAAGGTAGGTCAGGAGCAGGTAGGACTCAGGCTCGAGATGCTCGCCAAAAAAAGCCGACCTCTGGGCGGCAATCTCGCCCAGCGCCGCCTCAACCCTGCCCGCCCGAAACGCGCTCCACATCCGAAGAAAAAGAACGTGCCTGTAGCGTGAAAAAGCAGGCGGAATACGCCTGGCCTCCTGCAGTGACTCATCAAAGCGCTTGGAAGCGTACAGGGCGCGCGCGAGCGCGAGACGCACATAGGGGAGGGTGCTTCTGCCGAGCTCGGCGCTAGCCGTAGGGCTTGCAAGAACGGCCTTATACTTTTGAGCGGCCTGCTCGGGCTGCTTCGCCAGGAGCGCCGCATCCGCTTGATCCAGCAGAGCCTCCACTGGGCTCGTCTCCAGGCCCGCAACCGCGGGAGCAGCCTTATTGAGGGTGATGGAGTGCAGATCCTCGCCCCACTCCGGATGCTCCATGATCTGCGCCTCAAGCCACTTCCAAGACCGGCCATCGAGCCTCTGGGCGGCAATCTCTCGAAAGCGGACTCTCGCCCCAAGCGCATCGCCCGATCGAGCACTCTTGAGGAGAAGCGGATCGGGAATGACCATGCCGGCCCCAAATGCCTGATGGACCGACGCAATCAGGATGAATCCAGCGGCCAGGCCGCCCAGACGAGGCTTCATTTTCCCTCCGCGCTTGCGGCAACAAAAAGCAGGCTGTCAAATCCGGACTGCCTGAAGAAACGAACCACGCTGAAGACCTTCGAGTAGGGTGCGTCCCGGTCGGCAATCACTCCCAAGAGCACTCCCGAACCACGCGCCTCCGCCGGAAGGCGTGCGAGATAATCGCGAATCTCAGCCAAAAGGCGCTCGCGACCGGTCCCGCCGGATTCGAGCTCGGAGAGCGGTACGCCGAGCTTCAGATCTTCGGTCGTCGCCGCGGAGAAGATCACCTTGTCTGAAACAATCTGGACGTTCGGAGCCGTTTCGAGAGTTTCGCTGCTGCGGCTCTCCGGGAGGCGAATGGTGGAATCCACGGGGAGATCAGACACCCCAAAGACCGTGCCTTTGATCAAGAAGATCACGATCAGCGAGAAGATGTCGATCATCGCGGTGAGCTGCAGATCGAGCACGTGTCGGTGCTTTTTCTTCGGTATCAGTGACTCGCTCATTTGCCCCCGCTTGTCGGCGCCGCTCCGAGACGGGCAACCGCTTCATCAGGCGAAATCAGGACGATATCGGGCAGTCGCCCACGAAGCCCGTCCATGGCACTGACCAGTGCCTGGTAGCTCACGCCATGCTCGAGTCCCAGCTGGACCGTCTTTTCGATAGGGTGGAGATTCGTGAACTCCTCAGCCATCTCGCGGGCGGACTTTTCAAGCTCCAGCGAGTCAACACTTCTCACGCGCTCACCGGGCTCGGCGCCCACCCAACCCAGCCGGAGCCGAAGGCGCTCGCCCTCTCGGCCGATCACCATCTTGGTCGAAAGCGGCGGTGGCGTGAGGGGATCAGTGTTCACGCTGACCTTGGATGGGGGCAGGGTGAGCTTGGTGAATCCATAGAAACTGGTCGAGAGCAGCAGGAAGAAGATGACCGTCGTGAACATATCGATCACCGGCACGAGGTTGAGCTCGCGCACCAGCTTTCTCTCGGGTTTGGAAAAGAAATCATCCATTCTTGCGCTCAGCCTGCTCGATCCAGGTCATGACCTTGAAGCCGACATCCTGTGCCTGCCCCACGATCGTGTCAGATTTCGTCGTACAC
This sequence comes from Oligoflexia bacterium, assembly GCA_903858195.1. GTDB lineage: Bacteria > Bdellovibrionota > UBA1018 > UBA1018 > UBA1018 > CAIOHW01. Next base: position 5,268 of record CAIOHW010000183.1, read on the forward strand.
AGCGTGTGTACGACCATGGCCGAAATGCCGACCACGAGTCCTGCTGCCGTGGCGTACATCGCCTCAGAGATGCCCATGCCGAGGAGCTGGGCCTTCTGGCTTGCGTCGGCATTGGCCATTGCGGCGAAAGTCTTGATCAGGCCGGTGATGGTGCCGAACAGACCTAGAAGGGTTGCCACGTTGGCCAGGAGCGCGATGTACGAGAGCCTGGCCTCGCAACGATGGGTCACCTCAAGCAGGGTCGCCCCGAGGGAGGCGCGCATCGCCTCTCTCCCGTTTTCCGCCGCCATCAGGGCTGCCTTCACGACCTGAAGATCGGGGGCGGCCGCCCGCGCGTTACAGACTTGGATGGCGTCTGTGTAGCGGTTGGCGAGGATCGCGGTACGCACCTGCTCGACGGCTGCCACTGTGTTGTAAGAGAGCCCAAAGAAGAGGGTGAGCAGCCTCTCAGCTCCGATCACAATCAAAATCAGCGCTGCCAAAAAGATCATCCACGTCCCAAACCCGCCATGGGTCAGGAGCACTTCCATCACGCCTTGCTGTGCCATAGTCTCGCCTGTGTTCCTTTCGTCAGATCTAGAAGTAGAGAGCCACGCCCGACTCGAAATGGGTGATGGCGCTAAAAGATTTTTGCCCCTGAAAGATCGTCTGGGTCGCCGACTCCTCGACCGCAACCCGGAATCCGAAGCTCTTTCCCAGGAAGAACGTCTTCCCGACCCCTACCGCAAAGTTCAGCCCAGTCCCGATGTCATACTGGATCTGCGAAGCGCCCACGCGCAGGAAAGTATCGCTGCGAATGATTCGCGAGATCCCCAGGCTGTCCTTGCCGTAAAGCGGCGCCCAGAGCAGCTGCACCCCGTACTCGCTTTGGGCACGGGCGCCCTCAATGCTCACTGCCCCGCCTGTGGCCTCAACCTGTTCTCGCAGCGCCGAAACAAATGCGCGCTCTTTGCTGATGAATTTCGGATTCGCCAGGAGGTAGACCTCCCAGAAGTCCGACAGCGCATAGCCGATCCTCGCGCCCACGCCGTACATGGAGTAGGGGCCGTCCGAAAAATCGAGCGAGAATGAGGGAACAAAAAGAAATCTTCCGGCCTTCTGCATGGCCTTGTTTTGAACGACGCCCATATCCCTGAAGAGGGATGGAAAATCTCTCTTGAGCGCCTCGTCTGCCGGGGTTGCGGCCCTCGCCGAGCCCGCAGTCATGGACAGGAAAAGAAACAAGAGTGCCGCTATCGAACGTTTCGATGGATGACTCATCTCTCCAAGAATAAGGCAGCGGCGCGAAATCAGGCTCAAAAATTTCATTCTTCCTCCGATGAGAACAGAAGGGAGGGTCACCGCGTGGCTCACAGCTGGTCCGTCAAAAACTCGGCATCACAGGAAACGTTCGAAAACCTTTCGGACGCTGAGTTTGTCAGTTTCCTGACTGCAATCCCGGGTTCTGAGTTCAGTCTTTGGCTGGCCAAACGCTCAGACTTCCCTCAGTGGTTCTCGTGCACCGAACTTCCCGCCTTCCGGCTGCGCCGATTCGGCTTTCAGCCGATTCCGACTGAGCTGGCAATGACGCCCGAGCAGATCATCTGGCTCGAGCGCCAGCTCGTGGAGACTCAGGCACACGCCAGGCCCGCGACTGCCGCCCCAGTTGCAGCGGTGCCCACGCCCCCTGCGCCCGCGGCTGTGCAGAGCTGGACCGAGCGGCGGCAGCACCCCCGCAAGGACGTCAAGCTTCAGGTCGTACTGATTTCTGACAACAACGCATTTCGGACCTTCACCAGGAATATTTCGATGGGCGGAATGGCGCTGGAAAAACCCGTGCCCGAGAAGCTCCTCGGAGCTGAGTGCACGATCTTTCTTTCGGAGCCCGGCTATAACCACAAGTTTCACTTCACTGGAAGTGTGCTGGCCGAGTCCTCCGGGCCAAAGGCCCCCCGGCAACGCCTGGTATTTGGACAGATGGACGCGATCTCACGCGATGCACTTGGCCGGTGGATCGAAGCTGCCGGCCACTCTGAAAAAAAGGCTGCCTAAGTTCAGGGAAACAGTTCGAGGACTTTGGTGAGGACCTCCGGGGTGAACTCGCGCTGACCTGCTGGGGCAGCGAGATTGGCCCGGCGCATCTCCACCCAGTCTGCGATCGTCCGCCGGGGCTGCCCCGGCACGGACTGCGTCATCCGATCGAGGTCGTCAGCGATCGCAAGGAGCACACCTTCGACGCAGATCCTGCGGCCCTGCTTGCG
>CAIOHW010000184.1 GCA_903858195.1 Oligoflexia bacterium
ATGATGAAGATACTGGAAACGACCACGACCCAGGTCGTGGTCCCGCCTACGCCCTGCGTGCCACCCTCGGTGTTGAGCCCCTTCCAGCAAGAGGCAAGTGCGATGAACACCGCAAAGACTGCGGTCTTTGCCATGCCGGTCGAAAGGTCGATGAGCTTGAGCGTGTCCACGGTCTTTGCCCAGTAGAAGGGTGCCGGAATCCCGAGCTCGGATGAGGCGATCGCCATTGCACCGATCAAGCTGACGTAGTCGGCAACCAGCGTGAGCACCGGAAGCGTGATGACTGCGGCCACCAGTCGTGGCAGCACGATCCGCTGGATGGGGCTCGTGCCCAGGGCCTGCATGGCATCGATCTGCTGGGTGACCTTCATGGAGGAGACTTCAGCGGCAATTCCCGATCCGATGCGCCCCGCGACGAGCAGGCTGGTGAACACCGGGCCCATCTCTCGCGCGATGGTGAGGGCCACCACCTTGGGAACGTAGAGCTTGGCGCCGAACTTCGCCATTCCGTAACCGAACTGGAGCGCCATCACCGATCCAGTGGCAAGTCCTGTCACGATCACCAGCAGGATCGACTCGATGCCCATGCGGTTGATCTGCTCCACCACGAGACCCCATTGAAGTCTTGAGCGGAAGAGATCTCGCAAGGCCTGGATGCCGAGCAGAGCAATTCCGCCTGCTGTACGCGTGGCGGAATGCAGCGCACTGAAAAGGACCATGCAATCAGGGTAACATCAGGGAAGCCGCATGCGCGAGATCCAGTCATCAAAGGTCAGGGAAGTCTCGTCAAAGAACCGTTTCAGCGAGACGAGCGTCACATCATAGACGCAAGACTGCTTGCGGGTGATGAGGGTGCGGATCACGATGCTCCTTCCCTGCAGATTCCCTTCGATGATGGATTCCACTGCAGGCGAGTCATGCAGCCTGGTCTCCCGCTTCCGGCGACGGGTCACCTGGGTCAGCCCGCCCGTCATGGCCGACGACAGCCGGTCGAGTTCGAGAGTGCCTTCTTCCGGATCGGCCGAGACCTTCCTGCAGCCCGAGGTGAAGGAAAGGGTCGAGCCGGTGGCAGAATGCTGCCAGCTGGTGTCGGATCCGCCCTGCTCCGACGTCGGTTTGGGGACTTCCACCCACGGAGCCTGCAGCGGAGGAATCTCGAGCTTGCGCTCATGCGTCCTGGCGGCGTCCTGTTCCGAGGGTCGGATGTTTCCTACGAGCACAGAGCACCCGCCAAGCAGAAGGACAACAGGGACAAGAAGCAGTTGCATGTCGATAACTTAAACCGTCAAGGCCACGACGTAAACCGTTGCGGCGTTTGACGATAACGGCGAATTTCTGCCGATTTCGCCCGCTCAGGATGGGCGCATGTTTCCGGGTCTGGATAAAAATTTCCCTGCAACTTGGGACAGTTTGCCGCGCGGCGAATCCTGCCGGCCCATGTGGCATCCGGCTTGCTTAGTATCCAATGCTGGAATTGCTGTCCGCAGGATGTGGACAGGAAAGGAATGGAGTGAGCAGGAAGCTCAAGGCCCTCCGACAAACGCTTTACCTCACGCTTTTGATCGCCGCTCCGGTTGCGCAAGCACCGGCAGCCGAGCAGATCAGCGACTTCGTCAAAATCCAGACGTTTAAGACCCATGGACGCATTTCCCTCCGGCTGGACGCCTCGGTGGAAGTAGAGCGACAAAAATCCGACACCGAGGCGTCGCAGGGAGTGCAGGTCCTCCTTAAGGACATGACATTGGGTGATCTGGGTGCGCCTTTTGGGTCCGAGGGCGAATGGCTTCGGCAGCTCGATCGCATGTCGGGGGCGGATCCCCGGGTGGCCAGGATCCAGTTGCGTGAATCCGATGCCGGAGTGCTGGTCACGGCCAAGTGGAAGTTTCCGTCCGGTCGTGCGGCCCTGGCCAAGCCCGCGATGGACAGCTTTCATTACCGCAAGGGTGAGGCCTATGTGGTCGACTTCTGGTTGAAGCCCGGACCGACAGCCATTGAGGCGCGTGCCGCGGCCGAGCGGCGCGAAGACGACCTGAAGCTCCGCAAGGCCGAGTCCGACCAGCGTGAGCGGGCAAACGGCCGGCGTGCGCTGGCTCAGGCCAGGGCTCGGATGGAAGACGCCCTGCGCTTTTGCAGGGAGGCCTGGACTGAAAGCCGCGAAGTGTTCCTGCCTTTTTTGCCTGCGAGGAGTTCGTTTGCCTTTGATCGCTACTTTCCACGCCGGTCTCCCGATGAGCAGTATCCCTACTCAGAACCCAAGGGGGATGCCGAAGAGGCGCAGTATTTCAGGCTCGCTCTGAAGCTTTACCGGAATGAAAAGTTCGCACTTGCCCAAAAGACGCTCGATTTCTTTGATCGCAAGTTCAAGCAGTCTCCTCTTGCCGAGGAATCTGCCTTCCTCCGGGCAAATGCGATGTTCAAGATGGGTTTCGAAGATCAGGCAATGGCCCTTTTGAAGGCCGGTCTGACCCGCGCCAGCAGGCATCCGGCATCTCTTTATTCCGGAATGTTCCTTGCCCTCAGAAAGTACAAGTCCGGTGACATGCTCGGGTCTTTCGAGCAGTTCATGTGGCTTGCCCAAACCCATCCGGGCCACCGCCTCGCATGGGTATTCCACATGGGAGTGGCAGAAACCCTCGCCGGCCTGAAGCAGACCCCCAAGGCGGTGCAGGAGTATCGATGGGTGATGGAGCGCGCTCCGGACCGTGCAAGCCAGGTTGAGGGCGCCGTGAGGATCGGTGACCTGTACATGGAGCGAAAGCAGTACGACCAGGCGTTGGCTTCGTACTTCCTCACCACGCAGGAATATTCAGAAGAACTGGAGCGGTTCCCGACTTTCTGGATCAATCGTGCCGAATCCCTCTATTGGCTGGGACAGTGGGATCGCGCCAAGTCGGCCTTTGAAGATTTTCAGCAAAAGTTTTCCGCCCACCCGTCGGCCTGGCGTGCGTCGTTCCGACTCTCGGAGCTTGCGGGACGAAGGGGTGAGGAGTCGCGGGCTGAAGAGCTGATGGTGGAGACCATCAACCGCTATCCCTACAGCCCCGGCGCCACTCTGGCGCGCGCACGCCTGATGAGCTGCACTCCCAGCCAGAGACCCGGAGTGGATGCAATCCAGACATTCTTTGAGTCGGAGTTTCCGGCCTTCTCGGGTGATGGAGAGGTGCTGCTCGATCGCTTTGGCGACTACAAGGGTTTGGCCCATGTGCGAGCGCTGCTGGCCGCAGGAGTGGAAGAAACGGCCATCAGCGTTGCATTGGGTGAACTCGACGGACGTTCTGACAACCCTGCCAAGATCGCGCTGGCCCAAATGCTGGAGCATCTCTTCCGTCGGTCGATCCTCAAACGACTCGGTGAATCTCCGACCAGCGAATCCAAGCTTTCGGCACTGAGCTTCTACCACGAGGTCGGTGTTCGGATCCCCCATTTCCCCGGGAACGTGGACTCGGATTACCTGCTCAGGCTTTCACAGGCGGCGGTCGACCTCGGTATGGCCACCTGGGGGCAGCAGCTGGCCAGGACCCATCAGGCCCGAACCGGAACGGACCGGGCCATTGCGCGGGTGGATCCTTCAAGCCTTGAAAGAAAGCTCATGGAGTCCGAGAGGGCATTCACCGAGGCAAGAGCCCGCTGGAACTCCGGCGCCGCAGATGATGCAGCTGCCACAGAGGTGAGAAGCCTGCTCTCAAAGGTCGCCGAGGAATCGCCCTACTCTTATGAGAAGGAGCTCCTGACGGCAGTGATGGAGCACCGTGCAAGTCGGCCGGCTCTCGCACTCACTCACCTGCTCAAGGCCCAGGCACTGGCACCCTCGGGTGAGGGAAGCACCCCGCGGATCATCCATCTCTTTGCGACCCTGTACTCCGAGTCGGGCAACATCGGTGCTTCCATCGAGGCCTATCGGCGACTGCGCGCCCTCGGTGCCAAGGGGGCCGTACCAGCGGAGCCGGAGCGGATCGCTTCACTCGGGCTCCCGGTGCTTCCTGACCCGCAGACCCTGCTGCTCAAGGAGTGCGAGGAACTTTCGCGCCTCAAGCGCTGGGGTGAGATCTCCACACTGCTCGCCACCGAGCAGGAGTCGGGAAACCTGAATTCTCCACTGAAGTACCAGTTCGCACTCGCCCTGGGTCGAACCGGAAAGCCGGTGGACCGCCAGAAGTCAGCTGAAATCCTGCGGGCACTCGCCGAGGGCGCTCCGGAGGAGTTTTGGAAGAACCTAGCGCGGGAAGCGCTCAATCAACCCAAGTTCAATGCCAAGGAGGGCATTTTATGACGGAAATCATCACCAACGATCGCAGGATGCGGGAAATCATCCAGTTGGCCCGTACAGTGGCACAGAGCCGGGCCACCGTCTTGATCCAAGGCGAGAGCGGCACCGGCAAGGAGCTCATGGCAAGCCTGATCCATGAAAGCAGTGCACGCGCTCAGAAGCCGTTTGTTGCCATCAACTGCGCTGCGATTCCTGAGAACCTGCTTGAAAGCGAACTCTTCGGTTACGAGCGTGGTGCGTTCACCGGCGCAGTCAACAGCAAGGCCGGCAAGTTCGAGTTCGCCAACGGCGGCACGATCCTCCTCGATGAGATTTCCGAGATGGACCTGCGGCTCCAGGCCAAGCTCCTTCGCGTGATCCAGGAGGGCGAGGTGGATCGTCTCGGAGGTCGAAAGCCCGTCACGGTCGATGTCAGGATCCTTGCCACCACCAACCGAAACCTCGCCGACTGTGTTCGCGAGGGAACGTTCCGTGAAGACCTGTTCTATCGCCTCAACGTGGTGAATCTGACCCTCCCTCCGCTTCGTGAGCGCACGGGGGATGTGTCGCTGCTTGCCAACCGTCTGGTACGCCAGTTCGCCGATAAAAACGGCCGGAGCATCCTCGGGATCTCGCCCGAGGCGCTGGCGCTGCTCGAGAGCCATGGCTGGGCGGGCAACGTCCGTGAGCTCGAAAACGTCATGGAGCGTGCGGCACTGACCACCCCCCAGGGCGGAATGGTCCAGGCAGCCGAGCTGAAGATCGAACGCCAGATCCGCGGACTGGCCGATGAGACCCAGCGTGCCGCCACCCCGGACCTCTCGGGCTGGAGTCCCGGGCGCACTCTCGACCAGATCGAGAAGAACGTCATCCTGGATGCGCTCAAGTACCACCAGGGCAACCGGACTCACACCGCCAAGTCACTGGGAATCTCCATTCGCACGCTTCGTAACAAGCTTGCTGACTACCGGAGGGACGGCCTCGAGGTCTGAGGCCGACTGGGAAGGGGACTCGGCTGATTTTGCCCACTGCAAAGTTCGCCGACGGGTGAAACAATCGGAAGAGGGGGTGGAGCATGGTGGATGGAGTTTTTGATCCAACCATTGGAGCACTGAACACAGTGCTCAATCTCCGGCTTGCAAACCAGAACGTGATCAGCTCGAACATCGCGAATGCTGACACTCCTGGTTACAAGTCCAAGAAGATGGAGTTCGAAGGAGCCCTGCGAGAGGCGTTGAGCGTCGGCTCAACCCTGCAGGCCGAGGGTACGCACCCCGAACACATCCAGAGGCGTTCGACCGACCCCGTTTTTCCAGAGGTATACGAAGACCCGAACGGAGTCGAGTCCATCGACGGCAATACAGTGGATCGTTCGGCGGAGATGGCTGCGATGGCTGAAAACCAGCTCATGTACGATGCGGCAACCGAGGCACTGAAACGCAAGATCGGTATGCTGAAATATGTGATCGGTGAAGGCGGAGGTAATCGCTGATGGACTTCTTTTCGTCAATGCGCGTGAGTGCCACGGGGCTTGATGCGCAGATGAAGCGCATGAATACGATATCGAGCAACATCGCCAATGCGGAGACCACTCGCGGCGCGGATGGCGGGCCATACCGTCGCCGCGATGCGATCATGGCTGCAAATACCGACCGCGAGAGCTTCGATGAGATCCTGGGCGACAAGCTCGACGAAGAAGTTCAGGGAGTGCTGGTCACCGAGATCAGGGAGGACACCGCTCCTCCCCGGATGGTTTACAATCCCTCGCACCCTGACGCGGACGAAAATGGATATGTTGCCATGCCCAACGTGAATACCGTTCACGAAATGGCGAACATGATCAGCGCTCAAAGGTCGTACGAAGCCAACGTGACTGCAATGGGTGCCGCCAAGGCCATGGCCCAGAAGTCACTTGAGATCGGAAGGTGATGAATGAACAACCTTTCCATTGAGAATCTCAGCCAGCAACTCCAGATCGGCGATGAGTCGCGGATCGTAGAGGGGCTCAACTCGAGGCAGGCGGCAGGGGATGCAAAAGCGGGGGGCGGAAGCTTCGCCGACATCCTGAAAAACTCCTTTCAGCAGGTCAACGAGCACCAGCAGCAGGCTGACCAGGCCATCCGTGAGCTGGTGTCCGGCCGCAGCAAGAACATCCATGAAACCCTGCTCGCGGTTGAGCGGGCCGACTCTTCGTTGAAACTCATGATGCAGGTCAGGAACAAGGTCTTG
>CAIOHW010000185.1 GCA_903858195.1 Oligoflexia bacterium
CGATCAAAAGGGGCGATATGAACGGAAACCACTTCAAAACGCCATGGCCGCCGAGGCGCACGCCCTGAGCGGCCGCTCCATCAACACTTTCAAACAGCAGCAGCGCAGAGGCCCGAAGCGCTGGAACCCATGGCTCTCCAGCCAGGTTGTGCAGGATGTTCCAGTCCATCTGGGGCCCCAGAGAAAACGAACTGCCATTCGCGCCATCTGAGCGGCCCTCAAGCGACACTCCCAGAAGCGCGCCCATTTCGAACTGGCCGAGATTGCGGCGGTAGGAAAGATCCAGCCCCATGCGATTGAGGCGCGGCTCATCCGCACCATCCAGACTCTGGGCCTCAGAATAGGCCGAAAAGGCTCCTGCAACCGCATGGCGTCGCGGCCTCAGCGGCTTCGCCACGGCGCCGTGAGCCTGGCCGATCAGCAGAAGTCCGAGCACCATCCATGAGCTGAAATATTTCACAGTGATTTGAAAAAAAATGGCGGAGAGAGAGAGATTCGAACTCTCGAGGGGATTTCTCCCCTGCACCCTTAGCAAGGGTGTGCCTTCGACCACTCGGCCATCTCTCCGCTTTGAGGTCTTCGAAAGTTCGAACCTAGCAGCCACTCAGCCGATTTTCAATCCACCCATGCATTGTAGCGTGGGCGAACCGGCGTATTTTTCTTCTCCGAGAAGTTCGCCTCAACGGGAAAGGCTGTGATCAGGCGCACCCCCTGTGCGGTGTGCTGCGAATAGACCAGAAGCCGGCCGCCCCTGGGGTCGGCCGGAAGGGAAACCAAATCGGTCACCCACTCCACTCGCTCACCCGAGGGGAGCGTCTGCGACTCGCTGCTCCTCGCGATTGCGGGGAGCCTCAGGGCGCGAAGGGCCTCGGTGGTCCGGCCCTCGAGTCTGGGTCTCCACTCTTCCCAGCGTGCGGCATCGTCCCTGAGCGCCACGCGCATCATAAAAAACGTGGCCTGTGACAGAAGTGTGGTCTCCGGCCCCAGCAGGTATGCCCCCGGCCCGAAGCTCTCCCGCGGAATGCGCAGGCCGGCCTCAATTCGTCCGGAAACCCAGCGGGCGCGCTTGTAGCCAAAAGACGTGCGCAGGTTGCTCAGCAGATATCCGTAGGTGTGGATCAGCCCGGCATGGACCACCCTGCGATCCCGCTTCTGCTGAACCTCCACCCCCATCCGGGCGGCAAGTGCTTCGAGAATCGGGCCCCGCACGATCTCAGCCCGGACCCCCTCGTCGTAGTTCTGGCTCAAGCCCCAAGCCTCGCGAATGGCGCTGTCGGCCTGGTCACGCTCGAGCGATACCCGGATCGCTTCTGGAAGCGCCTCACTCAATGCGGATTGGCGCTCAAACTCGCGAACCCAGCCTGCCCAGGGGCAGTCCTGCTCGGTCTCACCCAAGTCCGCGCGCGGACACCCCTGTTGCAGGCCGAAGGCCGACTGAGGGGTGCGTGAAAAAAATGCGGGGGCACACCCGGCGATTGCCAATAGTGCGCCCCCAGCCAGAACTGCTTTGCGATACATCTTACTTCTGCGCATCCGCTTCGATCTGCACTTCGATCTCGACGTCTTCGCCGACCAGGAGGCCGCCGGTCTCGAGAACCTTATTCCAGGTCAAGCCGAAATCCTTGCGGTTGATCCGGGTGCTTGCGGTGAAACCCACCTTCTGATTACCCCACGGGTCCTTACCGGCACCCAGATAGTCGACGTCAAAGGTGACGGCCTTGGTCACGCCGTGCATGGTGAGGTCTCCGCCGAGCTTGTAACGACCGCGACCAGCCGCCTTGAAGTCCTTGGCCGTGAAGGTGAGCTCGGGAAACTTCTCGACATCAAAAAAGTCAGCGCTCTTGAGGTGCCCGTCTCGCTTGGCGTTATTGGTCGAGATCGAGGCTGCCTTGATCACAAAAGATCCCGAGAAGCTCTTGGGGTTGGATTCGTCGAACTGAAACGAGCCCGAAAACTCCTGAAATTGTCCCGACGTCTTGCTCATCAGGTGCTTGACCTTGAAGCCGGCGCTCGAGTGCGAACCGTCGACGTTATAGGTGGCGGCAGATGCCACGTTGGCAGCAAGCATCGCACCGGCGACGATGCTGATCAGATTACGATAGTTCATCCACAAATCTCCTTGGTGTGGGGTTTAATTGAGATTTGAGATTAAACCGAACTGCCTTGAAGTAAAGCGCTTCAAGTAAAACTCACTGTTGCCTGCGCCGGACAGTGCGGTGATCACGACGACCAGATGCGCCACAGCAAAAGGAGCGCGACCATTACCAGCGCGGGCCTCGCCACACGCTCGGCCGATCGCGTCGCGAGTCGTGAGCCCGCAAATGCGCCAATCAGAGCCCCGAGCGCCACCATCATCCCGGCCTCGACGCGCACCAGTCCTGCGCTCCAGTAACCCATGCCTGAAAAAAGAGCCGAGCAGGAGTTTGCCAGCTTTGCCGTGGCCATTGCCGGAAGCAACTCGAGCCCGACCACCCAAAGTAGCCCGAGGAACATGAACGTTCCTCCGCCCGGACCCCAGGCCCCATCATAGAACCCAACCGCAAGGCCGGTCACCCAGACCCGCCAAGCTTGGGGCCGATCCGGCGCAGGGGTCGCCCGATTGCGCAGGATCTTTCCAAAGAAGACAAAGCCCAGGATCAAGGGGACCGTGGCCGAGAGCAGATACCTAAACGCTTCGGGAGGAAGGTGAGGGCTGGCCTGAGAACCCAGAAAGGCGCCCACCGAAATCGCGACCGAAAAGGCCAGACCCCTCCCGAGATTGAGGTGCCCTCGCCTCGCATAAACCAGCAGCGCCACGAAGGCGGCGATGAAGCCGGGGATCTTGTTGCTGCCGATGGCGTGGGCCCCGGGGCCTACATGCAGTACCAGCGTAGGAAGCGTGATCAGCCCGCCCCCGCCTGCAATCGAGTCCAGTACGCCGGCAAGGAGGCCGGCAAGAAAAAGAAGCATTCTGGGGATTACTCCGGAATGAAGATGGCGGAGAGGGAGGGATTCGAACCCC
>CAIOHW010000186.1 GCA_903858195.1 Oligoflexia bacterium
GACAATGAAGGCCAGAAAACGCATATCTCCTACAACCCCGATCGTTACTCCATGGTCGCAGAAGGATGCGGCCAACGTCCACCGCTGGCCGGTTTTTCAAAAATGCCCATGTCGCGGCCGACACAGGCCGACCTTAAAATGAGCTCAGTTGCTTCTGGCCTGGAAAACGAACGGGTAGATCACTCGGGTTCCCACGCCCGTGGGGGCTTCGGGAAAGGCCATCTGCTTGACCACCTCGACGAGGCAGGACTCAAGCGTCTTGGACTGGACATCCGAGTTGCGCACATTGGCGCTGATCACCGCCCCCTTGGGGCTGATGTCAAACTGGGTGACCACGCGGCCCGCAAGTTTGGGAGCGGCCATGAGCGCGCGCTCATAGCAGGCCTGAACCTTCCCGCGGTTGGACTTGATCACTCGACGCACAGTCTCGCGATCGAGGCCGCCCTTGACCTCGGTGCCCGAGCCGTCTTCGGCACCACCGACACCTGCCCCGGCAAGGGTTCCGATTCCTTCGAGCCCGGATCCAAGCGCCTTGCCGCCGGTCCCGGACGTGACCACCGGGCCTGCGTCCTTGGGCGCATAGTCCGCCCCTTGTGAGAGCGTGGTTGAAAGCGCCTGCAGTCCATCCCCCTTGGACTTCGGGGCACCCCCCGCCTTGCCCAGATCCAGCGCACCCGAGGGTGGCGTCTTAAGAGCGATACTCCCGGAGGTTCCGGCCGCGGCCTGACTCACCACTCCGTCATCAAAGATCTGGTCTGCGCGCACCCCTGCGCCCTCGGTGGGCGCCGACGGCTTCAGGGCGCCAAGTAGACCCAGCATGTTCACATCCGTGGGCGGCGCCGGCGCATTCAGGCCGGGCTTGGGCTCGGTCTTGGCCGGAGCGGGTTTGGCAAACTTGGGTGCAGCCGAAACGGCCTTTTGCTGGGCCTCTGCCTTGGCCTTGGGGGCGGGCGCTGCCTTGGGAATCTCCTGCACGGGGGGCGGAGGTGGCGGCGGAGCTGCCTCCTTGACCTCCACCGTTGCGATGCGCGGAGGCTGCTGGATCACCGGCTCGCGCGGATGTCGAACACGCCAGGCGATCCAGGCGGCGGCCGAGAGGGCGATCGCTACGCTGATGAGCATTCCCCACCGGAGGATCGGATTACCGATCACTTCGCGCGGAACGGGCACTTTGGCAACTCGCGCCACCCAGCGGAAGTAGAGATCCTCCTCGCCGTGGTCGAACTTGATCCAGTCGCTGGTGCCCAGCTCAAGCGAGTTTCCCGGCAGAAGCTCGCCAGGCTCGGAGTTGCGCTGGTGCTTGAGCTTGGAGGGGCCCCCTTGGGTCGCCTTCAGGCCGACCTTTACTGCTCCTTTTTCAATCGAAAGCTCAATCGAGGAGACCTCTTCAAAGGGCCTGATGCGCCTGGCGCGAGAGTGCCGGGTTGGCGGCACCAAGAGATGCGAAACCTCCTGAACCGCCCCGGAATCTCTCCTGATGCGCACGGCCTCAACCAGCCTTGCTGGCGAACCGTCGATGTTCTTGGCGGGCTGAAGGCTGCGCTGGATGCCACCACCGATCTCGTCGACTGCATCCAGGGCTCCCTCCGAAACCTCAAAGTAGAATCCCTTGAACTCGATCTTGCCGTCCCCAACGACCACCCCTTCGCCGCTGTCGTTCGAGATATCGAACAGCACCCAGCGATTGGACTCAGGCCCCTGCGACTCAAAAAGAAAATGAAGTGGGCGCACGCCGGGGGCGCGCAGAACCCCATCGCAGGTGGGAGAGCGTCCCAGTGTTGAAACCGGCTGCCTCAGGCTTACGGTAGCAAGCTCAAGTCCGTTCCGCGAAATCCGAAGCATCTTCATGGCTTCTTGGCCCCCGGGCGACCCAGCCGCCTTGCCTTGGGGCGCCATTTGCGATCCGTCTCATGGTAGTCGACGAAATCCTCGCGTGAATAGAGAACTGAATCCATGTTCTCGACTCCGCCCTCCATCTGAATGAAGAGGTCTGGCTTGCGCTTTTCGCCCTCGATCACCTCAGCCTCGAAATCCAGGACGCCTCCATCTTTCGCGAGCGCGCCAACCGGGGCTGACA
>CAIOHW010000187.1 GCA_903858195.1 Oligoflexia bacterium
CGGCCCTGACCCTTGTTCTGGAGCATCGCCATGGCCTGCCTGAGCTGGGCATCATGGCCGGGGCGGCCCATGCCACCCATTCCGCCCATCTGAGCCTGCATGCGGGCCATGGCCTCGGACATGTTCTTTGCGCCCGGAAAGGCGACCGACAGCATCTGCTCGGCTGCCGTCTTGAGCTTCAGGAAAATGAACACATTGACGCCCGTGAGGATCGCCACGCCCACCCAGCTGAGAATCGTCCAAAAAGACATGGAGAGGTTCTGGCACAGAGCTCAGCGTGATTCAAGCTGGCGTGCCCGACCCGGCGGCATTGCTTCGCGGTAGGCCTTTTTCAGGCAAAGCCTGCAGGGCGTGGCAGGAAGAACGCTGGTCAGGAGCCAGCCCCGCGAAAGGCCCGTAGCGTCAGCAAAGGGTGCCAGCCAGAGTCGTTCCAGCCAGTGCCCATCGGAAGGGGCCGCCTGGCGCGCCGAGACCACCATGAGCGGAAACCGAAGCTTGGCCTCCAGAAACTCATCCTGCGTGAGGTTGAGCTCCATGCGATGGCAGGATAGCGGCTGCTGCACGCCCCTCTGGATCACCGGCGGAATACCCCCTATGGAGTCGAACCCCGGATTGAGGGTTTCGTCCGATTTTACAGCCGGAGCCACAGGCCTCGGAGATCGAAGGTCCGGGGCGAGGAAAACGATCTCGCCGGGAATCGGAATCACTTTCAGTGGGGCTCCCTCCGGCTCGACGCAGGCCCGCTGCGCCTCGCTGAGACCCTCGCCTTTGTCAAATTGAAGGATGGGGCGACGCCTGCGCACGAGGCGGTAGTGCAAAATCCACGGGGTTTCCGACTGAGTGGCGTCTTCAAATAGTCTGCTGCACGCCTCTGCATCAGGAACCTGCTCGAAAAAACGCTCTCGAAAAGTCGCTGGCCTCCAACACGGATTTCCATCTGCATCCACCCTTCGAACACGGATGGTCTCCTGAAGCCACAGGCGCGAAGGCGCAGGCAAAAAGCCCGAATGCTCGACGGGCATCGGCTCCCGGAGCTTGAGCCAGGCACAGCCCGCAAGCAGGCAGAGCACGACCCCAATGGATGTGGCCACGGCCCTCATGTCCACACGGTAGCACAGCCGTTGCAGTGGCGGACCGCCGAAGGAGATTTTCCATGCACGTCAAAACCAAAATCGTACTCGCAACTTTGGCCGGAACACTGGCCATCCTCCCATCAGCCTGTAGCTCAAAACCCCTGCCCCCGCAGGGCGTGGGCTTCCAGCAGCGGCCCCAGGAGTATTCATTCCGTGTGGCTGGCACTCTGGCCGAGGCCGGGATCACTTTTAGCCTGGCACGGCGCTACGACGTCGGCCCGGCTGAAAACGGCCAGGTCCACTCCAGCCGCCTGGGCGCAGATCAGGCCCGTCGCCTTCAAGAAACCTGGGACAGCTATCGGACGCAGGCCTTCACCACGACAGAGTCGTGTCAGGATTGGCCTGCCGAGTCGCTCTGGCGTGAGCCGGCAGTGCGGGTCGAGATCCTTGAAAGCGGTCGCGCACTGACCACGCTCCGCAGCGAAGGCGGCCGTCTTTGCGGAACCGGATCACCCGAGCAGCTCAAGACATTTGCAGAGGGCCTGTTCGAACTGGCTCGTCTCCATTACCCACGGGTGTTTCCGAGCGAATGTCTGGCGCTGCAGGATGAATTCAGCGAGCGGGCTGAGTCCGCACGGTCCTGCACCACGGACGCACAGTGTACGCACGTGGATCCGCAGTTCGAGGCCATTCCAGAGGGCCAGATCCAGTATGTCGCATTAAAGAGCTGCTCGCCGGTCCCGGCCCTTCCTTCGGCAAACCGTGAGGAACTGGGCCAGGCCCGCCGCACGCTGCTCAAACTCAAGGACCGGATTCGCCAGACCTGCCAGCAGCCCGAGATCACGGCGGCCTGCGCCAGTGCCGATGAACTGGGCTTCCAGAACCAGCGCCATCCGGCTCGATGCATCGAAGGTGCATGTTCGAGCGGACTCGACCAGTAGCAGGGCCTGATCCTTGCTTTTTGGCGGAGCCAAATGAGGCGACCCATCCGTGCCAAGCCGCACCGGAGGGGTCGCCTCCCGCCATTGGTACTCGCTATTTGAGGAGAGATGAATGCTACGCACGATCCCGCTCCTGCTCCCGGCCCTCCTGCTGCTCCAGGCCTGCGAGGTGGTCCCTCGTGACGAGGACAACGGGCTCGAGCGACCCGCCTCGGGATTGGTTGAAGCCGCCAACTGGGACGAGATCCGCTTTCGCTCCCGAGGCTCTGACATCATTTTTCAAAGCACGGGACACTTCTACGTGGATCCCAACTCCTGCCACA
>CAIOHW010000188.1 GCA_903858195.1 Oligoflexia bacterium
CGGGGCCGGGTGTATTGCGGGTATTTGAGAAGCCTCTCGCCCCCAAGGCCCGGTTCGAGGCTGTCGCGCGAAATCGACTGCTCGTTTCCGACCACTCCGGGCACGAGCCGGGTCACGGCATCGGCCACCACGAGGGCCGGAAGCTCACCTCCGGTGAGCACGTAGTCGCCAATCGAGAGTTCTTCATCACAACAAAGGTCGATAAAGCGCTCGTCGACCCCTTCGTAATGGCCGCACACGAGTACGAGCTGCTCCCACTTCAAAAGGTCTTTTGCCTTGGACTGCGTGAAACGAGGACCTTGAGGCGAGAGCAGGATCGTCCTCACGCGAGTCCGATCCGGGGTGGGTCCCACGACCGAGCTCCAGGCCGAGTGCAGCACATCGGCGCGAAGCACCATCCCCTCGCCGCCCCCATAAGGGGTGTCGTCCACCGTGCGGTGTTTGTCCGTGGCAAAGTCCCGGATCTGCGTGACGCCAAAGCGCATCAGGCCGCGCAGGGCGGCCTTGCCCATGAGGCTTGCTTCAAGCCCCGGGCGCACGAGTTCGGGAAAAAGGGTCAGAAAATGGATGGAAGCGAGCGCAGGGCGCACTTCACTCGACGATTTCGAGGACGGTGCGTTTGCGCAGTTTGGTGGAAGCCCCATTGAGAACCGTGCGGATGGCCTGGGCAGTTCTGCCCTGCTTGCCGATGATCTTGCCGAGGTCCTGCTTGGCGACCTTGAGCTCAAGGACAGTGGTGTTTTCGCCCACCACTTCGTTGACTGACACCTGATCAGGAAAGTCGACCAGGCACTTGGCAATCACTTCGATGAGCCTCGAGAGCTCACTTGGATTTGCGGACATCGTGCACTCTCCCCGCACGACCTGGGAGGCTTGACGAGGCGCGCCCCATGCGACGCCCCTGACCCGCCTGACAAGATCGCTTACAGATTATTCTGCAAGCGTCTTGAGGAGTTGTCCAACCGTTTGTGTCGGTTTGGCGCCCTTGGCGAGCCAGGCGTTCACGGCTTCGAGGTTGACCTTGAGCTTTTCCTTGGCGGTCTTGGCCTTTGGAAAATACTGGCCGAGGTTCTCGAGGCAGGCGCCATCCCGCTTGCCGCGCGACGAGGTCGCGACGATGAGGTAGTTCGGGTTCTTCTTGGCGCCCTGACGCGAAAGACGAATAGAGACGGACATTTGAAAACTTTCCTTTCAGTTAACCTAGAGCTTCAGTCGAGTGGTCCGTGTAGCAGTCTGCCTTGTCGGGCGTCAACCCCGATTTAGAAGCTCAAGGACCTGAACTCTGGCCCGCTGAATGTCCTTCCAGCCCCACTTGGGAAGACGGGCCAGCACCCCGGCCGGAAGTGGCCTTCCGGGCGCCGAGCTCGCACTGATGAGCACGACCGGCACCCCCTGAAGGGCGGGTTCATGGAGCAGTTCGAGGGGATTCTCGCCCGGAACAATCTCGTCCAGCAGCACCCCATGGGGCCGATCCTTGAGCAGGGCCCGAAACGCATCCACCACCGTGCGTACCAGGGTCACCTCGATCAGGGGCTCCTTGGGAATGGGGCCGCCCCCCACGAGGGTGGTGCGGATGAGCTCGCCCATTTCGGGCACATCCTCGAGGACCAGGATCTTGATACTCGAGGGAGAACCCAAGGGCATCACGGCTTGAGCGCGGCCCAGGTCCGCTTGAGCTTTTCGAGCAGGACTTCGGATGTGGGCGGCTTGGGAATGTAATTGTTCGCCCCGGCCTTGACGGCCTCGACCACATTGGCCTGGGCATTGAGCGCGGTGACCATGATCAAAGGTACTTTCTTGAAGCGCTCGTCAGCCCGGACGGCCCTCAAAAAAGTGATGCCATCCATCTCGGGCATCTCCCAATCCGAGAAGATCAGACCAATTTCCTGCCCGGCAGCAAGCTGCGACTCGAGCACCTGCAAGGCCTGCTTTCCGTCACCTGCCTGATGAACCCGGGTGGGATCACCACCCAGTCCGAGCGCCTTGAGCTGAGTGCGCAGCTGCTCACGCAGGACCGGCTGGTCATCGACGATCAGGATGCGGGTTTCGGCTGGGAACATTATTTCCTTTTTATGCTAACGCGGCCCACCGAGCTCTTCAACTCTCGGTAAACGCTGGGGTCTCAATTGTGAAAGTGGTGCCCTTGCCGGGAATGGAACTCACCTGGATTGTGCCGCCCAAATCCCTCACTTCGGCCGCCAGAGCACTTAGACCAAAGCCTCGGCCCGCGACATCGGTCACTTCTGTTGAAGTTGACACCCCGGCCATGAAGACGAGATTGACGGCTTCTTCATCAGACATCGAGGCAATCGCCTCCTCTGCCAACACCTTGGCGGCGACCGCAGCCTGCTTGAGCTTCTGCACCTGGATCCCGGCCCCATCGTCGCTGATCACCATACGGAGGTGAGATGCGCCCTGTCCGCTCGGCTCAAGCAGCACGGTGATCTGCCCCTGACGAAGCTTGCCTTGGGCCGTGCGTTCGTCCGGAAACTCGATTCCATGCACCACGGAGTTTCTAAACAGGTGCACCATCGCCTTGGTCAGACCCCGGTACCGCGACGCGCGCAGGCGCACCTCAGAAGGCAGGACGCTGAACTGGATCTCCTTGCTCCATCGCGGTGCGATCTCCTCGACGACCTTGGCGAAGTGCCCAAACAGGACCTTGGCGTCATCGAGCACCCAGCGCTGCTTGAAGGACTGAACCACCGGACTACCCTCACCCAGCTCCTTGCGAAGCCCCGCATAGTGCAGGTCCAGCTCCTCCTGCGTAATGACCTTGGAAGCCCGCACGCCGTCCTTGCCGATGCCCAGAACCAAACCGAACTCCTTCTGAAAGCGCTTGAACTCCCAGTCGAGCTCCGCCATCCCGAGGTTCAAAAACGACTCCAGCACCTCGGGGCCAAATTCGGCTTCGGCCTGTGCGATCTGATCTTCAAGGGCGTGGAGCGCCTTGGCTGCGCCGTCCAGCGAGAAAGAAGCCAGGTTTCCTTTAAGTGTGTGGATCTGCCCCCTGTACCACTGAAGCCCGCCGGGATGTTTGAGCCCGTAATAAATCAGGTTCGCCTTGATGTCCTCGGCAGACTGCATGCAGGACTGGATGACTTCGAGGAAGGCTTCGCGCTGGGCAAGCGCTCCCACGATCATCTTGGTCTGGGCGGCCTCTTTTCGGCAGCGCGGCGGTAATGATATTCGTCGGTCTTGTCGGATGCGATGCAGATGAACCGACCCAGCGGATTGCCCTGCAAATCCTTCATCAGACGATAATCAAGCTCGATGCGGCGAGCCTCGGAGTTTTCGAAAACCTTGGGCAGAAGCGGCCACAGATCATCCGGATGCAGGACGCCTTGCTCGACCATCGCAAGCACTTCAATGAGGGTTGCAGCATCCGTCTCTGCCATTCCCAGCAGGGACGGAAACTTGAGACCCGTCGGCTCCACGCCGAACAGATGTGCCGCCGCCACGGTCGAACCCTTTCGAACGGTGCCGGTGACATCAAAAGTCAGGTAGCCTTGGTCGAGGTTATTGAGCAGCGTTTCACGATCCAGGTTCGACTCCTGAAGCTCGGCCGTTCGCTCTGCCACTCTCTGCTCGAGAGTCCGGTTGTACTCCTCGAGTTTTCGGTTTCGCTCCTCAAGCTCATCCAGAAGATGGTTGAACACCCGGCCGAGCTCCGAAACTTCATCAGAACCCTGAATTTCGGCACGATGCGAGAGCGAGTTGCTCTCGATGATCTGTGCCGCCGTGCCCTTGAGCCGGAGCACCGGACCGGTCACCGAACGCGAAACCCACGCAGCAAAGACCAGCGAGATCAGCAAAATCACCAGCGCCTGAAACAGGACCGTGCGACGCACGGCGCTTCGGGTCTTGAGGCCTGCCGCCTGGGAGAGATGTATGGAGAGCTCGGGCCCCCCCTCTTCAAGCTTTCGAAGGCCGCTCTGAAACTCGGCCGGATCAAAGACCGCTCTTCCCGGCTGGCTTGAAGCGACAAGCGTTCCTTGAAAGCGCAGCTCCACGTCGCCGCGAATCTGGATTCCCAGTTCGGAGGCACGCTCGTTTCCGTAGAACACTCCCAGGACTGAGACTCCCGAGACGCCGCCCTGACCAACAGGGCCTGCGACCACCCTGGCAATCCGCCCCTGAAGCGGCATCCATCCGGCCACCACGCGCCCCCGGATCGCCTGCGCCACCAGACCTCGAATCCCTGCCCGCTCGGAGGCCGTGGCAAGCTCACCCACTCCCACCAAAAAACGACCGCGAGCGTCGTAGAGATCCACCACATCAATGGCCAGTTCCGTGCGGTAATCACGAGCCGTGTCACGGATGGTGGGGATGTCGCGCGTATCCAGCACCGCCCGCAAGATCGGAAGCGTGGAAAGAAGCCTCGACTGTACCGAGATTCGGCTCGTCTGCTCACGAATGGACTGCTCGAGAGCCTTGCCCGCCTGCTCAAGCTCGCGCCGGGACTCCTGCCCCGACTGGCTTTCGAGAACCCAGAGCGTGGACCGGAGCGAGAGACCGACGGCCGCAACCAGCACCAGCCCGACGAGGAGCATGAGGCGACTGCGGATCGACCGCGGCGCCCAGAGGCCTGACCTGCGCCCGTCAGTACTTGTCTGGATACTCTTGTCCAAACTTGTTGCCATGCTGGATCAGCCTACCCTCTTCGACGACTTTTGCCTCGAACCTTCGTGAGGCGGGATCCGCATTGCTGACCGTCAACTTTTTGTCAAAACCGCCGCCATACCGATGCCAGACGCCGATTTCATACTCGCCGGCTGGAAGCTCAGGGATCGTAAATTCTCCCGACGAGTCCGTGAGAGCAAAGTAGGGCGTTTCAACAACGGCCAGGAAGGCCTGCATTTTTTGGTGAATGTTGCAGTAAAGGCGCACGATGCCCGGGCGATCAAAAGTGACCGACTTGGTGCCACCCTTGCCGTAAAGCCCGAGATCAAAGGGCTTGGCCTTGGAGAGCGAAAACGTGTTGTGAAGGATCGAGTCGTCATTGGGAAAATCGACTTCCGAACCCACGGGAATGATCTGCACTTCGGGAACATAAATTTTAGCCCGCGAAGCCACGCTGAACTTACCGGCCACCGGCGGCTTTGCGGGTTTTGAGCCCAGCGGATTCAGGTAAACGACGACCATTCCTGAATCCTTGGCAGGCTTTCCAACCGCCTGCTCGACCGAGATTCTGCCACTGAAAGCGGAGCCCGCTGCGGGGTTTACCCCCGCCCATGAGGACGTGGCCAACGCAACAAGAGACGACAGCAGAAACCCAACGCGAACGAATCCTGACTGGGACATCGAAAAATCTCCTTCAAATCGTTTAAAAAGAGTTTGCCCGCCTGCCTGTTTTCCGGTCAACTCCTTTCAAACATAAGTAGTCACACCTGAAGGAGGCCAAAACTTGAAACGTTCGAATCAATTGATCCGCATCTCTCAGATCCCTCTCATTGCGCTGGCCGCAAGCCTTGCCGGAAGCGCCGGACTGGCTGCAGGCCTCGATGACAGCCAGCTTGGCTCACTTCGCCAGGCAGGCTCGTCCGAGAGCGCACCAGCACAGGGCGATCACTGGACCGACAAGTTTCAGATTGGCGGACACGCAGCCACCGGCGCGATCCTGGCTGGCGAGAACCTCAACGACTATCGCCGCAAGAATTTTGTGGTTCATGAAATGAACCTGTTCTTCAAGGCCACCCCCGCCAAGGACACGAGCATGCTCGTGGAGGCCTATCCCATTGCGTTCATGCCATCTTTCTTTAACGGCCTCTCGTTCTATGTCGGTGAGGCTTACGTGCAGTTCAAGAATGTGCTCGCTTGGGGCGACAATCACTCCGTGTCGTTCAAGCTCGGACGCTTTGATCTGCCCTTTGGCACCGACTACATGCGCCAGGATGCAGTCGACAACGCCTTGATCACCAAGCCCATTGCCTGGCTCTGGGGCTTTGACGAAGGCTTGATGATCAACACCAAGCTCGGAGCGCTCGGAACCTCTCTTGCCATCACCGACGGCGCACTTTCGCGCCAGCTCGATGATTCCGGCCAGAAGACCTACACTCTGAAGGCTTGGATGGATGTGCACCCGACGCTCATGCTCGTGGCTAGCGCGCACCTCATGGCGCCGCAGTACTCGCATGCCATGTACCAGGGCCAGAAGGTGTACAACAACGTACTGATCCCGGGTGGCGCGAAGACGACCAGCTCATTTACGAATGACTACGGGACCTACACCTGCTCTGCAGCCTCGCCTTGCTCGGCTGGCATGAGCCAGGGTCAGGTCTACGAGTTCTCGGGCACGTTTAAAAAAGAAGGCTTCACGACCCACTTCAATGCGGGCCGCATGTTTTTTGAGACCTCAAACGCGATCAAGCGTCAGCCGGTCTATTACTCGGTCC
>CAIOHW010000189.1 GCA_903858195.1 Oligoflexia bacterium
CTTTCAGAAGACCATCCACGTCCTGCCGCGAGGCCGAGCCAAATTCGCGGATGAAATCGAGGATCATCTGCTTGTAGTGGGCGGTATCGAAAGCCCGATTGCGGATGTACTGGGCCTTGTCGCCGGTCAGGGCGGCGATCTTCGAGGCGACGAAGAGGTGGTTGGCACGGCCTTCGACCAGCTTGAGACGGCGAAGCTCCTTGATCTCGCCCGGCCCGAGCCTCTTGCGCTTCTGGACCTTGTCGAGGGCGATAACC
This sequence comes from Oligoflexia bacterium, assembly GCA_903858195.1. GTDB lineage: Bacteria > Bdellovibrionota > UBA1018 > UBA1018 > UBA1018 > CAIOHW01. The sequence continues at coordinate 258 of CAIOHW010000189.1, forward strand.
GTGGCGAGGTCGAGGTCGGCCTTCTCGATCAGGATTCGGCTGTAGTTCTCGTCGATGAGCCGCCCGATCAGCTCCATCCGGACGGTATCGGGCTGGGAGAAGTCGTATTCCGGCAGCGGGAAGAAGCGCTTCCGCTGGGCCAGGAACATTCGGCGAATGCCTAGGCCCAGGGTGTCGATCATGTCGAGGCTGACCATGGCCTCGGCGAGGGTGCGGTTGCGGTAATGGCGGGGAATCCGCTCCCGGAACAGGTAGTCGTCGAGAGAACCCTCGAAGAAGTTCCCGGCGTTTTCGAAGATCAGCCGGTCGGTCTTTTCGACGACGATAATCCGCGCCTGGCGGGAATAGTCCTGATGGGCGATGCAGTTGTTTAGGGCCTCCAGCACTACTTTGGAGTCGTACTTCTCCAACTCAATGGGCACGAGCTGGTTAAAGGGTTGGAGACGGAACCGAAGGTTGCGTATCCGGGCGAAGACCTCGTTGACCGTGAGTAGGAAGGGCGGACTGAAGTGCTCGTACGCCTGCTCCTCAGCATCTAGCTTCCAGGTAGTTTGGGCCACCGCAGGCGATAACCACAGGGTGGACTCAGGGCGACCCAAGAGCAGCAACGCGGCACGGGTCAGTTGGCAGTCCCGCGCGAGCTTGATCTTCTCCAGAAACGTCGCGTCATCCCACCGGGGAATCTCGACCGCAAAGGGGCGATTCTGGTGCTTCTGTTGGTACTTCTGTCGGGCCAGCTGGAGAGCCGTGGGGTCGAGGTGCGCGATCGAGGCTCCGGGGCACAACTGGGCAGACCAATCCTGGTGCCCAGCCTGACTGCAAATTTGCTCGATCTCCTGGATATTCAACGCGCCCAGGGCATGGCCATCGCGCCCGTAGAAGTGGTTTTTCCACGTCATCGGAATGCCTGCGGGCGCAGGCGAGATCTCGAACAGGATCACTCGTCCCTCGGGCAGTTTAAGCTCATGGATCTCTCGGAACGTGATCCGACCGGCCGTATGCTGGGCGATCTCCAGCTTGAGGTTGTCGAGATCCGGCCGGTGTGAGCGGTATTGGGAACCCACGACCTTGCGAGGCTTGTCCTGAATTCCCAACACCAGCCAGGCCGACGGCTGCGCCTTCAGATTGGCTTCGTTAGACAGCGCCGCGAAGTACCGACCGAGATCATCGGAATCAAAGTTCGACCGGGCCTCTTTGAACTCCACCCATTCCGTTTCGGCGGGGAGCTGAAGCAGGCGATCGAGTTGTACTTTGAGGTCGGCGTCCGTCATGGATCAGCGGATCTGGATGCGTTCTTCCTTGGCCAGGGCGGATTCAAGCTGTTGACGCAGGGTGGCGAGGAAGGCGTCCACATCGGCCTGGGATTCCAGGTACGGCTTGGGCGACAGGTCGGCAGGCTTGATGACCTTCCCGGGCCGAACGGCTGAAGGCGGCGTGGCGGGGGCCGACGAGGCGCTCGGGGAGGCCGGTCGTACCACGGTTTTAAGAGCCTTCTCGACCCGGGTAACCACGTCGTCGAGGGCCCCCATGGCTTCACCCTGGGCCTGGGCCAAGTGAGCCAAGCTTTGCTCCTCCTGAACCTGTCGTTTCAGGGTCTGGATGGGTGCCAGACAGGCTTCCTTCACGCTCGTATCTACCGAGTATGCCACCAACTCTTGATCAATGAGCGACGATTGACGCGCGATGGCATCCAAGACCTCGGCTCGTCGGGCAGCCACCAGGGCATCGTTGACCTCAGCGACCGTCTGAATAAGGCCGGAGGCTTCTTTGATTAGTCCGTAGGGGCGCGGTGCAGCCAAGATGGTGCCCATGCGCTGGAGTGCGGGACCGGCCTTGGCGTCGCGATCGAGTTCACGGCGATTGGGCTGGAAACGATCCAAGGCCTTCCGCAGACCTTCCCAAGCCGGTTTCTGGCGTTCGTAGAAGTGCTTCAGGTCCTGGAAACTGTCGGCCAGATCTTGGAGCTCCTGCTTGAGGCTGTTGAACCGCTCGATGCACTTGAAGCTGTCCTCCTCAGTCAGGATCTGTGTGATCGTCCGCAAGCCGTCGGCAATGGCCTCCTTGCCCGGATAGCTGCCGGTTTCGGCCAGTGGCTTGAATGACAGGAGGTCGGTTTCCCAGCCTTTCAACTTCAGCTTCAGGAAGTTGAAGAGAGCCTCTTCGGTCTCCGGTCCCATTTCGGAGAACAAGTCCCTGCTCAAGGTGCGTGTGCTCTGGAGCAGGTTCGTATCCACGCTGCGACGCTGAACCAGGACCAGTCTGCGCCACTTGGCAGGTGTGGTGAGCTCGCCGTAGAGCTTGTCAGCGGACACAACACCGCCGTTCTGGACTACTTGAACCTCACCCAAGACCACCAATCGGGCGACCAGGAGGATGGTTTCCAACTCGGGCCAACCGTAGGGGCGGACGCCATACCGGCCGTCAATCAGGTCGTGCAAGACGATGGTCCGACTGGCCCGAGAGCAGAGGTCGATGTAACCGCGGAGATGAATTAAATTCGGCATGCCCCGGCCAAAATAGAGAGAGTGTTTAGACCAAAGAACGGACACCGACGCAAGTTCCTCTGCAGACCCAAAGGAATGGGTACAACCCATCCGCGTAAGCGTCACGCGACAATGCCCACAGAAGCCAAAAACGCCGATCGAACAGTTACGCCCCACCTAGGCATCACTTCGGCCGCTGGGCCAGTGCGGTGCGGATGATCTTGAGCA
>CAIOHW010000190.1 GCA_903858195.1 Oligoflexia bacterium
ATATCGATCATGTGGGCCGGGTTGTGAATTATCACCTGCCGCAGAATCTCGACAATTACTTGCACCGCGTGGGCCGCACCGCCCGCGCCGGCCGTACGGGACGCGTGATCAATTTCGTCACCGAACGCGACCAAGGGTTGCTCGAGAAGGTCGCCGAACTTTCTTGATCTCCTCGGGCGCCAAGTTCCGCCTGTTTCAGGCTCATGGCCCGCTTTTCTGGAGCAGCGGGCAGGTGTGGGGCTCCGCGGTCCTGGTTGCAAGGCAATAGGGACAATGGGTCTTGAACGTCGTGCCGTGGGGTATGAAGTGCTCGAGCAGGCGATTGATCAAGGCCGGTTCAAGCGCCGTAGGGCCCATCAGGTCGCAGGAGTCGGATGCCCGCACGAGAAGGGTCGCTCTGAGCTGGCAGGCTGTTTCGTCCGGGAGTGACTGCAGTGGACCGCAGGTTTTGAGTTCCGGCAGGAGTTGCTCGACAACCCCCCGGAGCCCAGCCGGTTGATGTTGCTTGATCACTTGCTCGATTTTTCGCCGAAAATCGGCCGCTGCAAGCGACGAGGAAATCATGGCGTGAAGGGATCCTCGATCCATTGGGGCTTCCAATTGCCGCCGCCCCGAACATCCCTGATCTCGCGGCCGTCTGGTCGTCGGACAGTTTCTTTGGTGTAGCCACCGTAGCGGACACTCACTGTACCGGTCTCACCGAGGACCCGCTCATCCGGCACCCGGAAGCCCCTGAGTTTTTTTGATTTCATGATCTCATCGCAGATTCTTGCTATTTCAGCGGCCTCCTCCGGAGATGCTGGATAGATAGTGATGAATTTTCCGTACTGGGAGCCGGTCATGACTTCCAAATAATCCTCTGCTGTTCCCACCACCTTGTGCGCGATGCCTCTTGCCCGGAGGACTGGGAGGATGGCCTCGGCGACCTGGGCCGTATTTTCCGCCGTGGCGCTCACGTGCAACTTGAAGCCTTCGTCCACTTTGGGAGCGCCCCAGCCCTTGAAGATCCCGCTGCGGTGATATCCCTGGCCCGAGATTACCTCCGAAACGCTTGCCGGTGCGGGGTTGCCCGCAGGTGAGACCTTTTCGGTTTCCGGGGTGGCAGGTTTCGGCGGTTCTGTGGCCCCTTTGACTTCTGCATCCGGGGCGCTCGGTTTGCGCGGCGCCTCAGCGCTCGCGGTCACCGCAGATTTCTTGGCCCGCCACTCGGCGAGCTCCTCCTGATATTGGGCCATTTTGCGCTCGAAATCCGCCGTGACCCTGGCCACGCCGGAGCGTATCTTATCGGTGAAACTTGCCTGAGTCACTTCGAGGACGGCTCCCGCCCGTTTGATATAGGCCTTGCCGTCCTTGTAAGCCATGGAGAGGCCGGAGCGAGTGTCTCGAACCCAGCTCAAGCCGCGGTCGAGTGTGCCTTTGGCTGCACTCGGCATTGCTTTGAGGTTGCGGTAGGTGGCCGTGACTGCCGTCTCGGCTGCGCCCAAACCGGTCTTGAGTTTTCCGACCAAGCGGCTGTTCACGACTTCGGCGACGCCTCCTTCGACTTTCACCAAGACTTTTTCGCCGTGGAGCGCGATCTCGCGCCCGAGCGAAGTGTCGTTGATCCAGCGCAGCCCGGTGGGGACCTCATCCAAGAGACGGAGGTTCCGGTACCAGGTGGCGGCAGAGATCATGGCCGATCCCAAGCGCGAGGCCTTGATGGAATCCTCCACCCAAGTGGTCGCTTTCACGACCGCCGGAACCTTGCCGGCCTTTGCAGCAACACCGGCGCCAATCGCAGCCACGCCGATCTCGCCCACCACGCGCGCGGTGGCCTTGCAAATGTACTCGGTCTGGGCAGCTGTATTGAGGCACATGAAGTAATCCGATTGGGATTCGAGCCAGCCGTAGATCGCTTCCGGAATCCCCATGATGGCGCTGACGAGCTTGCTTGTGGCGGCCTCTGCATCCATCGCCCACTCGGTGATCAAGTCGGTCACGCTTCCACCGTACATGGCCTGCGCGAGTTCGATGACGGCGGAGCCTGCGCCCACG
>CAIOHW010000191.1 GCA_903858195.1 Oligoflexia bacterium
ACTCGACCGAGCCCGAGAAATACTCTGAACCGGTCGGAAGCGTAGCGTCCGAGATCTCTTCCAAAAATTCGATCGGCATCCCGATCTGCTTGCTCAGTCGCTCGGTAATCGACCCTCTGAATTCCTCGACGAAATCCGGGATCAGACTGCCAAATGGCACAATCCCCAGCTGATCCAGTGCGGTGCGATAATCAGGCACGACTCCTGCGCCCATTCCAGCCGGCGCAAGCGAGATCGGAAACACCCTTGCGGCGCCACCCTTCTTGATCGCCTCAGCCAGCACTCGACCCACGCACGCGGACTCGGCCGGCCCCTTGGCATTGGCACCTTCGGAAACCTGCACGACTACCGGCTTTCCGGCAGGGATTCCTGCCAGGATATAGTTCTCCACCTCGGCAAAGCCTCCATTCAGCCTGAGCAACACGTGGTTACCCTTCTGAATGACCTCATACTTGGCGTCGTTCACCACTCCGCCAGAGAAGAGGACGTCTGCGAGATCACCCACTGCCTTTTTAGAACCCGTCTGATTTTGAGTCATAGTCGATCACCTAAAGAAAGTGGCCTGAAAGGCCTGCACTACCGGTTTAGAGAAGTCATCAAAAAGACTTTCCATCCTGCGACGAAGATCCAAATGGGGCTCCGTCGAGAGCTTGAGTCGAATCAAGTAGTCAAATTCATCGCAAATCCCGATGATTTCGGCCACTACCTGGATGTACTTGCGATTGGCATTCTGGGGATAGCCCTTGCCGTTACGTCGCAGGTGATGCTGCTCGATGGCCTGAACCAGGGTGGGATCAAAGTGCTTGAGCTTGCGAACTTCGTCAGCACCCACTGTGGGATGCGTCTCGTAGCGCGCCCGATCCGTCGGCGAAAGCTTGGCCGGATCAACATCCTCGTCGAGCTTGAAGCCCAGAGCCGTGATCCCGATGTCATGCAGGCTCGAGGCAAGACCGATGATCTGCACAGATTTCTCAGACTCAAGGCCCAGTGCCTTTGCCATCAGCCCTGAGGTCGCAGCAAGGCTTGCGTTATGATGACTCATGACCGTCTTCGAAAGATGCTGCGACAGGATCGACGGATTGTCCTTGGCCTGAACCTGGATCGCCTTGAGCACTCCCGAGAGCGTCGTGACGTAGCTCGAGGCATAGCGCATGTTGTCTTCAGAGATCCCACGCATCGCCAGCATGTTGATGGCTTCGTTTCCGAAGTTCATCGTCACCGAGAGCTTCTTATCGACGCCGAGCGCTGCGCTGCGGGTGACGGCATCTGCCAGAGTCTCGGTGTAGCGAACGTAGACTTCCTGAGAAGCTTTTGTGATGTAGAAATGCTCCGTGCCGCGCTGAATGTACTTCTGGATCTGCGCACCATCGGCGACTTCGCCCTGGTTCACGACCTTGACATACCGATTTGCAGCCAGGCGAAGAAACACATCAAACGATGCAGCCGATGCAAGCAAGAGCTTGTCGGCATCGATCGCCACCATCTCGGAATCGTTCAAGTCAAGGGCGGCCGATTTGACTTCCTGCTGGCTGCTGGCAAGCCCCTTGTTGAAAACCTGTGCCAGTCCTGCAGAGCTGATCGGACCCGGGATCTCGCCGAGGCTCGCAAGGCCCAGCGTCTTGATGTCCCCCAAGACTGACTTTCCTTCGGCGACCACAAAAAAGTCCGCACGGGGCTTGAGCTTGCCGATCACCTCAAGAGCCGCCCTCAGGGTCTTGTCCGACACTGCCGGATGCCCTACTACGGCCACATGGCCGCTGGTGATAGCCTTGATCTTGGCCTCGGCGTCAGCCGCAGTTCCTGCGTGTACCAGATTTACGCCGAGCTTTTGGGCCCCAGCAAGTTCCTGCTGAACCACACCCAGCACAGCCGGCGAGGGGTCCATCACCACCACATGTAATTTCACTTCAGCTGGATTGCTCACGAAGTTTTAAGGCCCCCGACCCACGCGTTATAGAGAGATCTTTTAATCGTAGCGACTTATCGGCACAGCACAAGCAAGAGTCTAAAAAAAACAACCGGTCGCTGCTCGCGCGCCAAACGCTTGGCGCTCTCACCCCCGCCGGTGACCTCTCGTGGAGCGAGCGGCCCGAGCTCAGCCCCTGAAAGGCAGCATCAACGTGCGCCAAAGGCCTCGGAACCGGGGCTGCGACCAGCTCTCATCCCCAAGCACGATCTTTCCGGCACTAGAGAACGCGTCCAACCTCAGCGAACCATGCATCCTGTCCCAGATGAGCAGCAGAGATCCATAATTGGATCGGGTCTGCACCTCTTGGATCGAATGATGGATGGAATGGACTCGGGGCGTGGCAATGATCCGGGCCACAAGCCGCTCAAGCCCGAGAGGCATTGCAAAATTGGAATGATGGTAGATCGCCGCAAAGGTGATCGTGAGCTCAAAGACGGCGAGCTCCAGAGGCGAGACTCCGATCAGAACCACCTGTGCGACGCGATAAAGGTTTGAAAAAAAGAACTCCCCAAAATGAAAACGAACTGCAGTAGTCGAGTCCATGTCCGGATCAGCATGGTGCACGCGATGAAATCGCCAGAGAAGCGGCACTTCGTGCATGGCCCTGTGCCAGGCATACAGGCTCCAATCCAGAAGCAGCATCACGATCGCGAATCGCAGGGCATCCGGAACCAGTAACTTTCCCGCCAGCCGGGAGATTCCCCAGGGCACGACGCCAAAGCCGCCCTCCTCGACCCAAGCGCTCAAGGCAAGCAGCGGACCTGCGGCCGTCCACTTTGAGATCCAAAAGGAGCTAAGCGCGATCCCGCCGTTGACCCAGAGCCGCCGAAAAAGCGGCAGGACCCGTGGGTGTTTACGGAGGGGTGCGATCGCTTCAAGTCCGAGGCCTGCCGCGATCGCAAGTGAGATCCAGACCCAGATGTTTTCACTCACGCCCGTGGACCAGTTCGGAAAAAAGATTGATCACTGCCGAATGG
>CAIOHW010000192.1 GCA_903858195.1 Oligoflexia bacterium
AACCCCCCGGCCGGATTGCGGGATTTCTCGGCATGCTGATTTCACGCTACCCGGGATGGATCTGGGGCGGAACGGTCGCGCTCACCATCTTTTCTGCCGCAGTGATGCTGGTTCGCTATTCACCTGACATCCTCGAAACCGACACCTCCAAGCTTCGTGACCGAAGGAGCATGGAAAAGGGCTCGGTCTACAACGCCAAGTACCAGGACCAGGTTTTCCAGCGCTACCTCTCTCCGCTCGTGATCATGCCGCGCAAGCCCGAGGAGGCGATCGAGATCGCGAGCCGGCTCAAGGAGATCCAGCGCGTTGAAGGCAAGCAGACCCAGATCGCTTCGGTGCAGACGATTGACGACTTCCTTCCCCGCGACCAGCGCGAAAAGATCCGTGTTCTCCAGGAAATCGAAAAGCTCCTTCCGCCCCGAATCCTGAAAGAACTGAGCCCTGCCGACCGCAGGCGCGTGGATGCGTTTTTCAAGCCCGAGTGCTTCAAGGAAGTGAAGGTACAGGACCTGCCCGAACTGATCCGCGATCGCTTCACGGAGCTGGATGGCTCATTCGGCAATCTCGTCGTGGTCGAACCCCCGCTTCGCAGCCGTGGAAACTGGGAAGGAAACCAGCTCATGCACTTCATCGGGCAGCTGCGCTCCACGGCCGATGCCGTAGCACCCGGCGCGCCGGTGGCAGGCGCACTTGCCGTCACGGCCGACATCCTGCTTGCCATCTCCCATGACGGCCCACGGGCAACGATCTTTGCAGTGCTTGCGGTCGTCCTGCTCGTGATCTCGCTCTTTCGGCACTTCGAGACCGCAGCCCTGACTCTACTCTCGCTCTTCATCGGCATGATCTGGATGGGTGGAGCGATCTTCGGCTTCTGGCTCAAGATCAACTTCCTGAACTTCATCGCCCTTCCCATCACCTTTGGCATCGGGGTCGATTACGGGGTGAACGTCTTCCAGCGCTACATGCAGGAAGGCAGCGACAACATCACCGCCGTGATCCGAAACACCGGCGGCGCCGTGATGCTGGCAAGCCTCACCACCATCATCGGCTACGGATCGCTCCTGATTGCCGGAAATCAGGCGTTTGTGAGCTTTGGAAAGCTTGCCGTACTGGGCGAGATCACTTGCGTCACGGCGGCGATCCTGTCGCTTCCGGCCTACCTCGTGTGGCACTCCAAGCGCGTGGCCCGCCGCAGGGCGCGACGCTCAGGGCGCTGAGAGGGCGCTTACACAATACTTACAGGCCAACGGGTTGCACTGCGCTATCTTAGAGCCATGAAGAAACTCTGGGTTTTCCTCAAGGCCTCAGCCCAACTCGTCGCGCTCTACGCACTCTGCTCTTGGCTCATCACAGTGGGCTTCGGGCCGGGCGGGCTTTATCCCGAGGCCTTTGCCACGGCAGGCGTGCTCAAACTTGCGCTCTACATCTTCTTCATGACCCACATCACGATCACGGCGATGAGCCTGGGCTTCCATCGCATGCACACCCATAAGGGCGTGGTCTTTCACCCCGTGATCGATGCGCTCATGCAGGTTTGGCTCTGGGCGACGACCTCAATGTCGAAGCTCGACTGGGTTTCGGTCCATGTCTACCATCACGCGACTTCCGACACCCCGAACGACCCGCATAGCCCCGTGCAGAAGGGCCTTGCCCGCGTCTTTTTTCTGGGGGTTGCCGACTACTCGGCGGCCAAAAGCCACCCCGAGGTGCTGAAGATCCGCCGAAAGCTCCCTGCCAATCGGCTCGAAAAGTTTATTGCCGAGAACGTCTTTGTGGGGCCGATCGTGCTCGGATCCCTGCTCATGGTGGCCTTTGGTCCCACCTGGGGCCTGATCCTCATGACCTCAACCTTCCTCATCTCGCCCATCTTTGCCGTGGGCGGCGTCAACGCACTGGCCCACTTTGTTGGCTACCGCAACCACGTTACGACCGACAACTCGCGCAATCTGGGCTTTGTCTTCATCCTGAACTGGATGATCTGCGGCGAGCTCGACCACAATAACCATCACGGACACCCGACCTCCTGCTCGTTTCGCCACAAGCCTTGGGAATTTGATATCGGCTATGCCTACATCAAGCTCTTGAGCTGGGTGGGGCTGGCGCGCATCAAGCACGTCTACAAGATGCCCCGCAGCAGAGTCGCAGGCCCAAGCGCCATGCTCGGTCCGGACTCGCAGCCGACCCCCGGTTTGGTGTAAGACCCAAGGGGCATGCTGTCGCAGGCCTTTCTTGACGCCATACACTCCCGATTTGCTCCCGACTTCCTGACCCGGGATCCCTCCGATCTTGCGACCTATGGTCGCGACTGGACCAAGGTCTATGAGCCGAGGCCCTCGGCCGTGGCGCTCCCACGCACAACCGCAGAGGTCTCAGCCCTCCTCAAGCTTTGCTCCGAGCACGGAGTTGCCGTGGTCCCATCCGGAGGACGCACGGGCCTATCGGGCGGTGCCGTGGCGGCAAACGGCGAGCTCGTGCTCAGCCTTGCTCGTATGACCCGGATGGATCCAGTCGACTCCCTCTCACAGACCGTGCGTGTGCAGGCGGGCGCCATCACCGAGTCCGTACACCGGCACTGTGAGCCCCACGGCCTCACCTGGCCCGTCGACTTTGCATCCAAGGGCTCAAGCCAAGTGGGTGGAAACCTCTCGACCAACGCAGGCGGAGTCAAAGTCATCCACTACGGAATGTCGCGAAACTGGGTGCTCGGACTTGAGGTCGTGCTCATGGACGGCACCGTGATGGAGCTGAACGGCGCGCTCGAAAAGAACAACACGGGGCTCGATCTCAGGCAGCTCTTCATCGGCACCGAGGGCACGCTTGGCGTCATCACCGAAGCCACCCTGAAGCTAGCCAGGCTTCCGGGCAGGCTTGATGTCTTTTTCCTGGGTCTTCGCGACATGGCGCAGGTCTTTAAGCTCTTTGCCGAAGCGAGGCGCTCTCCTTTTACGCTCACTGCCTTTGAGTGCCTGACCCACCCGTGCCTTGAGGTGGTGACCCGGCATCTGGGCCTTCAAAAGCCCTTTGCCTCACCCCACGGCGCTTATGTGCTGCTCGAGGCCGAGGCTGCCTCAACCCAAGCCGATGCAAGCGCGCTTGAGGCTTGGCTTGCCGGTCTCTTTGAAAAGGGCCTGATCGAAGACGGCACCCAGGCGCAGTCGCCTCGCGAGGCAGCCGATCTCTGGAAGCTTCGCGAGGGCATCAGCGAGTCACTGTCTTCAACCGGGTTTGTGCACAAAAACGATATCGCGCTCCCCATCGCCTCGCTCGAAGAGTTCATCGACGAGATGACCGAGCTCTTTGCCTCGCGCCACTCAGACTTTGGGCTTTATGTGTTCGGGCACATCGGGGATGGCAACCTGCATGTCAACTCGATGAAGCCAGAGCACCTTGCAAAAGAAGATTTCATCGCCCAGTGCCGTGAAGCCGATCAGGCGCTCTTTGCGCTCGTTAAAAAACACCGCGGCAGCATCTCTGCCGAGCATGGCATCGGGCTCCTGAAAAAAGACGCACTCGCCTTCTCGCGCTCACCCGAAGAAATTGCCTGCATGAAAGCCATCAAGCGGGCGATGGACCCCAAGGGCCTGCTCAACCCGGGGAAGATTTTTTAGGGACCC
>CAIOHW010000193.1 GCA_903858195.1 Oligoflexia bacterium
CCATGCCGATCTCGGAAGGGGTGAACGAGCTCCTTTCGGGCGGGGCAAGCGTCCATCAGGCGATGGAAGCCCTCATGCGGCGTCCGCTCGTGTCGGAGTTCTAAAAAGTCTGCTAAAGAGGGTCCATGTTCACCGGACTGGTCAGCGCCTGCGTATCCGTGCTCTCGGTCGAGTCCTCCGCCTCGTCCCTACGGGTCCGGGTGGTGAACGCCTACGGAAAGCTTGAGCCGGGCGAGAGCATCGCCGTGAACGGCACCTGCCTCACGGTCGAGCGCTGGGACTCGGAAGGGATCTCGTTTTTTGCAAGTCCCGAGACCCTGGCACGCACGGCTCTTGGCTCCCTGAAGGCAGGATCTCGCGTGAACCTCGAACGCGCGATGCTTGCTTCCGACCGGCTGGGCGGGCATGTCGTGCAGGGCCATGTCGATGGGGTGGGGCGGCTTGTGGCGCTCGAGCGCGAGGGCGAGGCGTGGCGCATGGAAGTGGAGATCCCTCAGGCTCTGGCACGCTACTGCGTGCCCAAGGGCTCGATCTGTCTCGATGGCACGAGCCTCACGATCAATGAGATCATTGCGCCCGGAAATCGGATCCGGATCCAGATCATTCCCCATACTTTCAGTCACACACGCCTGCAGGCCGTCTCTGCGGGCGAGGCCGTGAATGTCGAAGTCGATGTGATCGCAAAATACGTGGAGCGTCTATGTCAGCCGTACTCAAAGCCCTAGAGCAACTCCGCAACGGACAGATGGTCATCCTCGTGGACGACGAGGATCGTGAGAATGAGGGCGATCTCGTTCTGGCTGCCCAGTTTGCGACCCCTGAGGCGATCAACTTCATGGCGGGCCGCGCCCGAGGCCTGATCTGCCTGGCTCTGGAGTCCAAGCGGATCGATGAGCTTGAACTCCCAATGATGGCACCCAAGAACCGCTCACCGCGCCAGACTGCCTTCACCGTTTCGATCGAGGCACGCGAGGGAGTCACGACCGGCATCTCGGCCAAGGACCGCACGCATACGATTCGGGTCGCGGTCGACTCGAATTCGAAGGCCTCGGACCTGATCTCACCCGGGCATGTTTTTCCGCTGCGGGCGCAGGATGGCGGAGTGCTCGTTCGTGCAGGGCACACCGAGGGATCGGTGGATCTCGCGCGTCTGGCAGGGCTCTCGCCTGCAGCAGTGATCTGCGAGATCATGAACGAGGACGGAACCATGGCCCGCAGGGCCGATCTTGAGGCCTTTGGCAAAGCCCACGGACTTCCGATCGTGAGTATCAAGGAGGTGATCGCCTATCGCATGGAAAGCGAGAGCCTCGTCGAGGAGGTGGCCAAGACGAGGCTGCCATCGAGCTTCGGCGACGAGGAGTTCGAGCTTCGCGCTTTTCAGAGCCGCATCGACGGCACCGAGCATCTGGCCATGATCCACGGAAACGTGGGCGAAGGCGACGAACCGACCCTGGTGCGCGTGCATTCGGAATGCCTGACCGGTGACGCGCTCGGTTCGCTTCGGTGTGACTGCGGGGCACAGCTTCAGGCAGCACTCAGGCAGATTTCACAGTCGCAACGCGGCGTCTTGATCTACATGCGCCGCCATGAGGGCCGCGGGATCGGCCTTGTGAACAAGCTCAAGGCCTATGCGCTTCAAGACGAGGGCATGGACACGGTCGAGGCCAACCGGCACCTCGGCTTCAAGGAAGACCTCCGGCATTACGGAATCGGGGCGCAGATCCTGAGACAGCTTGGTGTGGGTCATATCCGCCTGCTCACCAACAACCCACGAAAGATCGTGGGTCTCGACGGGTATGGGCTTTCAGTCGTTGAGCGCGTGGCCATCCAGATGCCCGCCAACCCGCATAACGAGCGCTATCTGAAGGCCAAAAAAGAAAAGCTGGGTCACAAACTATGAAGAAGCCAAAGCCACGAGTCGCCATCATCAAGAGCCGCTTTAATCCCAAGGTCACTGACGGACTTTTGATGGGTGCAAAGGGTTACCTCACCGAACACGAGATTCCGTTCAAGGACGAGTCTCAGCTGTTCCACGCTCCGGGTGCTTTCGAGATGCCGCTTCTGGCGCAGGCGGCGGCGCGCTCCAAGAAGTTTGATGTCGTCGTATGCCTCGGTTGCGTGATCAAGGGTGACACCGCCCATTTCGAGTTCATCAGCCTGGGAGCTGCGGTGGGGATCCAGCAGGTCTCGCTTGCCACCGGAGTGCCGGTCACTTTCGGGATCCTGACCACCTACACCGAAGAGCAGGCCGAGGCGCGGAGCGCCTTCGACTCGCACAACAAGGGAATCGAAGCCTGCGCTGCAGGCGTAGAAGCATGGCAGGAGCTCAGGCGGATTTCTGCACGCGGCAAGAAGCGTTAGCGTTTGCGCGCTAGCAGCCTCGCCACGATCTCTCCATTCTCACCGGGACCCTCGGAGTACTCGATGACCTCGAGATCGGTGAAAAGCCCATGCAGCTCACCCTTTTCAAGCAGGAAGTCGCGCCTGAGGTTTCTGCCCGGGTTGCGATCGAGCTCGGCAACCGTTGGGTTCTCGAAGATGAGATAGCCACCGGACTTGAGACCGGCTTGAATCTGGGGAACCAGGCTCCGTTGCAGGTACTGGATATTCACGATCAGGTCATAGGCCTGGGGGCGGATCTGGTACTGGTTCAGGTCGGCAATAACCGAGCGGATCTGAACCGACTGCTCACGAGCGAGGAGCTTGGCCTTGCGGACCGCAACCTCTGACAGATCTACTCCGGTAACCTGAAACCCTTTTTTGGCGAGGTAAACGGCGTTGCGACCCTCGCCCATGGCAATATCGAGCGCTTCGCCCACGGGGATCTTTGGAACCTTGCTTTGAAGATAGGAAGCCGCTTCCTTGCCGAACACATAGTCCTGAGTGCTGAAGAGCTGGTCCCACTGTCGGCGGTCCTCGTCCGGATCATCACCGGTGACCTTTTGAAACAGGCTTTGCTCGCCAGCCCGCGGCGTGGGTGCGCTCTTGGATGTGCAGGCAGGAAGCACTGGAATGAAGAGTGCGATCCACAGGCAGAACATTGACACGGGGGCACGAGGGCGATAGCCCTCAAACATGTTTGGAATTTCAGGCGAACATCTGGTCATCTTGGGTATCGTGCTCCTGTTCTTTGGGCCTCGCCGCCTGCCAGAGTTGGGGCATACTTTAGGAAAGGCGTTTCGCAACTTCAAGGATGCCATGGCCGGCATCGAGGAAGCCAGCTACCGCAAGATCGACAAGGGATCCGAGGCGGCCGGCACCGAGCAGAAGTCCAGGCCCGGCCAGAGTCCAGACAAGCCCGTCTAAGGGGAGAGGTCGGTTCACCGATGGTCGACGAGCGCAATTTTACCCAGTACCTGAGTCGCCACGAGATCGATGCGACCATCCAGCAGGTGGCCGAGCGCATCAATCGGGACTATGCGGGTGAGCAGTTGGTCCTTGTGGGCGTCCTCAAGGGTGCCTTCGTATTCATGGCCGACCTGGCCCGGCACCTGACCGTCGACTTCGATGTCGAGTTCGTCCGGCTTTCGAGCTACGGAAAGGCCCGCGAGTCCTCGGGTACGGTGACCATCCTCAAGGACATTTCAGCCGATATCCGCGGCAAGCACGTGCTCATCGTCGAAGAAATCATCGACAGCGGACGCACCTTGAAGTTCCTCTTCGAGAGGCTTCGATCCTCCGGGCCCAAGTCCGTCGAGATCGTGACCCTGCTCGACAAGGAGTCCAAGCGGGTGGTCGATGTTCCGGTCAAGTATGTCGGGCGCAAGATCGACGACCAGTTTTTGATTGGTTACGGCCTCGATCTCGAGGAGAAGTGCCGTAACCTTCCTGACATCTACTACCTGAAGTACCCGAACTGAATTTTCGGGCCTCCGAAAATCAAAAAACTCTAGAAACTCGAATAGGTTGGCGCTAATACCTTAAGTGATTCAGTTCACCAATGCGGTTCAATCTTTCGTGCCTTCGGGGTCGTCCCTATTTAGGGCCCACCGAGGGAGAGAGCGGATGGGTGCTTCGTGTCTTCAGTAAACAAAGGCGATTCGACGGTCGCAAACCACCGGAAGTCATTCCGGCCAAATAGCGAAGGCAAGGTCTTGCTGGTCATCCTTGGCGTGCTCGTTGCGCTCGGGGGCGGCATCGCTACGCTGATGTATCCGTCAGCCTCGAATCAGGGTTACGCGCCTGATCAGCCGATTCCATTCAGCCACAAGTTGCATGCCGGCCAGTACAAGGTCGCCTGCACCTACTGCCACACAGGTGTTGAGAAGTCGAAGCACGCAACCATTCCTTCGCTGAATGTCTGCATGAACTGCCATTCGGTGGTGAAGACTGACAGTCCCTACATCAAGAAGATTCGCGAGAGTTTTGCAGCCGGAAAGCCGGTTGAGTGGGTTCGTGTTCACGAACTTCCCGACTTCGTTTATTTCCCACACAAGCGCCACGTGGCCAAGGGCGTTGCCTGCCAGACCTGCCACGGTGAAGTCCAGACGATGGACAAGGTCTACCAGGCCACGCCGATGAACATGGGCTGGTGCATGGAGTGCCATCGCGGCAAGACCACTCCAAGGAACGTGGTTGCAGAGATCAGCAAGATCAATCCCCACGTCAACGACCCCAGCTACCGCCACAAGCCGATTGCATCCGTGCAGTGCGCAGCCTGCCACCACTAAGAGACGCGAGAGACCCTATGGACCAGACCACGCAGAACACTCCCCGGCACTGGGTTGGAACCGAAGAACTCAATCCTTCCTACTGGCAGGATGAAAAGGTGCGCGAGAAGCGCGCCCAGGAGTTCCATGACAAGCCCATCGAGACGCTTGCGGCCATCGAAAAGAGCGAGGGCTTTGAGCTGGCTCGCCGAGACTTCCTGACCCTGATGGGCGCCAGCATGGCCATGAGTACGGTTGCCTGCGTGAGGCGTCCGGTTCACAAGATCATCCCCTACGTGGTGAAGCCCGAGGAGATCACGCCCGGAGTGGCGAACTTCTACGCGTCGACGGATCCGGAGTCGGGCTCGGGCGTCGTGGTGCGAGTTCGCGAAGGAAGGCCGATCAAGCTCGAGGGCAATGATCTGCATCCAATGACCCGGGGGGCACTGAGTGCCCGCGGTCAGGCGCAGATTCTCGGCCTTTACGATCCGGAGCGCCTGACGGCGCCTGCCACGCGCAAGCGCGGAGGTTCGGCCAAGAAGTCGACCTGGCAGGAGCTCGATGCAGCTGCCATTGAGCAGCTCAAGAAGGTTGCTGCCTCGGGCGGCAAGGTGGCGGTGCTGACTGGAGAGATCCGCAGTGAGACGACGCGCAGGCTCGTTTCTGAGTTTTTGGCGCAATTCCGCCAGGGCGTGCATGTCGAGTATGAGCCGCTTGCTCTGGATGAAGTCGTGGCAGGCCAGGAGCTGAGTTACGGCACGGCAGTGATGCCTTCTTATCGATTCGATCAGGCCGACTATGTCGTGAGCCTGGGCGCAGATTTTCTGGGCACCTGGCCCGGCGCCGCAGAAGCGTCGACTTTGTGGGTGGGGAAGCGCAAGCTCAACGGCCCCGTGGCCGAGAACAAGACCCTCTCGAAGCTCGTGACGTTTGAGAGCATGATGAGCCTCACCGGAGCCAACTCGGATGAGCGCCATCCCGTTCGTCCCGGAGACGAGCTCAAGGTTGCCCTGTCGATCGCGCAAGTCATCTCGAGCAATGGTGCCCAGATTGGAGCCGATGCCCAGTCACTGGTGTCGGGCTATCGCCCCGATGTCGTGGCCAAGGATCTCGGCATGAAGGATGGCGGCGAAGCCATTCGCAAGATTGGCTTGGAGCTGCTCAAGCACCGGGGTCGCTCGATCGTGATTGCGGGCGGCATCTCGTCCAAGACAGTGGATGCCGTGGCCCTTCAGGCCGCCGTCAACTTGATCAACAGCGCCCTCGGTAACGAAGGCCAGACCATTGATGGAACGTCGTCATCCGCAGCACGCGGGGTTGGGTTTGCCGCCCTCCAGTCGCTCGTGCAGGAGATGCGCGATGGCAAGGTGTCGGCACTCGTGATCTGGGGTGCAAACCCGGCTTTCACGCTCCCGTCGGCAGCCGACTTCGTTGAGTCCTCCAAGAAGGTCGCGACCGTGATTTCGATCTCGGAGCGCGACGATGAGTCAGCACAGCTGGCCGATCTCGTGGCGGCAGATCATCACTGGCTTGAGAACTGGGGCGATGCGCATCCGCGCAAGGGCCTTTACAGCCTCCAGCAGCCGGTACTTGCTCCGATCCATGACACGCGCTCGGGCCAGGACACTCTCCTGGTATGGACGCATGCTCTTGGTGGCAAGGGCGCTGACTCGTGGCATGAATACCTGCGCGCTTCGTGGCGTGAGGGTGTGGCCCGCGAGTTTGGCGTGGCCGCCGCGGGCTTCGAGAAGTTCTGGGAAGGTGCACTTCGCGACGGTGTCGTGGACACGATGAAGGGCAGGCCCCCGGCTTCGTCCGCACGCTCGATTCGCAGTGCTGCCGTTTCGCGGCTTCCGAAGTTCAAGGCTTCGAACCCTGAGGCGACCCTGCTCGCGCTTTACTCCAAAGTCTCCATGGGTGACGGGCGTCACGCCAACAACGCATGGCTGCAGGAGATGCCCGATCCGATCACCACGGTTGCTTGGGACAACTACCTGAATATCGGTCCTGCTGCCGCAGAGAAGCTCGGACTCAGGCAGGATGATGTGGTTGAGGTCACCTCAGAGGGCATCCGCATTGAGCTGCCCGTCAACCTCCAGCCTGGCCTGCACCCGCAGACTGTGGCCATGGCCGTGGGTTATGGCCGCAGAAATGTCGGCAAGGTCGGCAACGGCAAGGGCGTTGATGCGTATCCAATGGTCAAGGTCGTGCCGGGCGCGCTGGTGTTCTCAGGCCATGAGGTCAAGCTTCGTCGCACGGGCCGGTTCTTCAAGCTGGCGCAGACGCAGTGGCATCACAAGTCTGAGAATCGTCCGATCATCAATGATCTGACTCTGGCCGAATACATCGCGAATCCAGGCGCTTCGAATCACACGGATCCGCACCTCAGGCTCAAGGAAGTGCCGTCGATCTGGCCGGTGCACGATTACTCCAAGGGCTACCAGTGGGGAATGAGCATCGACCTCAACTCCTGCACCGGATGCGGCGCATGCATCATCGCCTGCCAGGCCGAGAACAACATCCCGGTGGTGGGTCGAGACAACGTGCGCATCAGCCGCGAGATGCACTGGATCCGGCTCGATCGCTACTACTCGGGTTCACCCGAGCAGCCTTCGGTCGTTTTCCAGCCAATGATCTGCCAGCATTGCGAAAATGCACCCTGCGAGACGGTGTGTCCGGTGCTTGCCACCGTGCACAGCGAGGACGGGATCAACCAGCAGATCTACAATCGCTGCGTGGGAACCCGCTATTGCGCCAACAACTGTCCTTACAAGACCCGCCGTTTCAACTTCTTCGACCACTGGAAGTCGTATGAGGGCACGCTCAACATGGCGTGGAATCCGGAAGTGACGGTCCGTTCGCGCGGTATCATGGAAAAGTGCACGTTCTGCACCCAGCGCATCCGCGATGCCCGCGACAAGGCTGCTCTTGAGGGTCGCCACATCAAGGACGGCGAGCTCAAGACGGCCTGCCAGCAGACCTGTCCGACCGAGGCGATCTCGTTCGGCAACATCAATGACGAATACAGCAAGGTGGCCAAGCTCCGGAAGCATCCGCGTGACTTCAGGGCGCTCGAGGTGCTGAACACCAAGCCGCGTGTTTCGTACCTGACCAAGGTTCGCAACACGGTGGCGGCGGCGGCACATGCGGATGGCGGCCACGGCGCTGACAATCACGGCGGCGGCCACTAAGAAAGGACGACCCCATGGCAACTGGAACTCTCTCAGCTTCGTCCGAAAAGCCGATGGCAGGTGTGCTCGGGTATTTTGATGATCCCACGGCACTCGTGGAGGCCACTGCAAAAGTTCGTGAAGCCAACTACTCGAGCTTCGACGTGTTCACCCCCTATCCGGTGCACGGGTTGGATGCCGCACAGGGCCTCAAGCGCTCGCCGCTGCCGTATGTGACGTTCGTGGCCGGTGCTACGGGCTTCATGCTGGCGTGCATTCTCCAGGGCTGGACTTCGGTGATCGATTGGCCGCTCAATGTGGGCGGCAAGCCCTTCTGGTCTTGGCCTGCATTCGTGCCGATCATGTTTGAGCTCACCGTGCTGCTGGGTGGCCTGGCCACAGTGGGTGCGATGTTCGTGCTCAATGGGCTCCCGAACATCACCAAGAAGGCTTTTGATCCCTCGCTGACGACTAATCGCTTTGCAATCCTGATCGAGGCACCTGTCCAGGTTGCGAGCGACGAGGAGGAGGAGGAGAAACCCAAGAGCCAGAATTTCAAGGCGTTCAGCGAGGCCGAGGCGGCCGATTTCCTCAAGAAGCTTGGCGCCAAGGAAGTGCGGACCGTTTACCAGGAAGGCTGGTTCTGACCATGAAGCTTCGTCACGCAACCGGTATCGCTGCAGCAGTCGTCACGCTTGCGGCATCTTCACTCCTCTCGGGCTGCAAGCACGAGAAGCCCAACTTCATCTTCATGCCCGACATGTATTACAGTCCGGCCATCAAGGCGCAGGAAGAGGGCGCCATGCGGATGCCCGTCAAGGGTACGGTGCCCCGTGGGTTCTCACGCTATGACTTCGAGGTCGAGAACAACGAGGAGCTCGGACGCAGGCTGACAAACCCGTTGGCTCGTACCAAGGCTGTCCTTCTACAGGGGCAGAAACAGTACAACACCTACTGCATCGTTTGCCACGGGCCTTACGGTGAGGGCGATGGGTCGATCGTGCCCAAGTACCCGAGGCCGCCCTCGCTCCAGAGCGAGAAGATCAGCCAGTGGCCCGATGGCCGCATTTTCCACGTGATCTCGTCCGGGCAGAACATCATGCCGAGCTATTCGACGCAGATTTCGCAGGAAGATCGGTGGGCTGTGGTGCACTACATCCGTGCCCTCCAGCGCGCCAAGAACCCGACGAACGAAGACATCAAGATTTCTGAGGCAATGTAAGAGGTCCGCATGCAGGCAGCACATCAGATCCCGAATCCAGGCAAGTTTCAGGTCCCTTCAGGGCTTCGCAATGTGTTCATCGGCCTGCTGGTGGCAGGGCTGGTGGCAGCAGGTCTGGCCTACGCCAAGGACCCCGCCCGCTTCTGGCCGGCACTCGTCCACAACCATTTCTACTTCCTGAGCCTCGCGCTGGGAGGCCTCTTTTTTGCTGCGATCCAGTGGGTGACCGGCGCCATGTGGAGCGCTCCGGTGCGCAGGCTTGCCGAGAGCTTCACGGCCTTCCTGCCGTGGCTGCTCGTCACGTTTGCCATCCTGTTTTTTGGCCTGAAGGATCTCTACAAGTGGACCAACCATGACCTCGTGGCTGGCGACATCATGCTCTCGGGCAAGCAGGCCTACCTGAATGTCCCGTTTTTTGTGGTGCGCAACGTGCTTGCGATCCTGCTGTGGATCGCATTTGCCGGCAAGATGATCGGAAACTCCATCCGCCAGGACGAAACGAAGGATCCCGCCATCACCGGGCGCAACCGCGTGTTCGGTCCGATCTTCCTGATGGTCTTTGCGATCACTTTCACGCTCACGGCCTTTGACCTCCTCATGTCGCTGGATCCGTACTGGTTCAGCACGATGTTTGGAGTCTACTGCTTTGCCGGGCTCTTTTATTCGACATTGGCACTGGTTGCGATCGTGACGGTTTACCTCAAGCGCAAGGGTGCGCTCGACGGCATCGTGAACGACAACCACCTGCACGATCTCGGTAAGTTCATGTTCGCCTTCACGGTGTTCTGGGCCTACATCGGCTTCTCGCAGTTCATGCTGATCTGGTACGCCAACCTCCCCGAAGAGACGGGCTACTTCCTGCACCGCATGACGCCAGCCTGGAAGGCCGTCTCGGCGTTCCTGCTTTTTGGCAAGTTCTTCACCGTGTTCGTGATGCTGCTCCCGCGCGGCAACAAGCGCGACCCGCGCGTGCTGTTTGGCGTGGGATGGTTCATGCTCGTTGCCCAATGGATCGACATCCTCTGGCTCATTCAGCCCGAATTCTTCACCTCACCGAAGTTTGGCTGGGTGGAAGCGGGTGTGCTCGCTGCGTTTGCAGGGGCTTTTGGACTTGCGATGTTCCGCTTTTTGGGTCGCCACAATATCGTGGCCATCGGCGACCCGAGGCTCGCGGAGTCGGTGCTGCATCACCATCAGTGACGATCAGGCTTTGAAGTACGGGACGAGGTAGACGCTCCAAAGGTCTGCCACGGCACCAAACACATAGAAGATCAGGCTGAAGTTCACCCACAAGAAGTAGGGGAGCCAGGGCTTCTTGTCGTCCGGGTTCAGCTCCGAGGCCTTGAGGTATTTGGCAAGCTCACGGAGCACCTTCGTTCCCGTCAGTGCCGCAATCACGAGATAGACCCAGCCGGTGCGAAGAAAGAACGTGCCGGCAAATCCGAGCGCCACGTAGGTGAAGCTCCAGAGCATGATGTGGAAGCGCGTGGGAGCATCGCCGTGTGCCACCGGCAGCGTGGGGACTCCCCCCTGCGCGTAGTCATCCCTGAATCGGATGGCAAGCGACCAGAAGTGCGGCATCTGCCAGTAGAACAGGATGAAAAACAGGAACAGTCCTCCCGGCGCCCAGGGATCACCGTGCGCGGCGGTGTAGCCCATCAGGATCGGGAGGGCTCCGGGGATCGCGCCGGGAATCGCAGCAAATGCCCAGTGGCGCTTCCACCACAGGGTGTAAAGTCCGTTGTAAGAGACGACGGCCGCCACTCCCATCCAAAATACGGCAAGATCGAGCAGGTACAGGAGCCCGAGCCCCGCTCCCAGCGTCACTCCACAGAAGAGTGCGGCATGGCGCACGGAGATCCTGCCGCTGGGCAGAGGTCTTCGCGCGGTGCGGGGCATGGCCGCGTCGGTTCCGACCTCCTGAAGCTGATTGAGCGCCGATGAGCCGGCTGCCATCAAAAAGATGCCCGCAAGCGTGTGTGCCATGCGCCAGAGCGAAAGGGGCTGCTCGAAGGGATGCCCGGCAAGGTAGCCCCCGAGCACGCTGATCAGCACGAGTGCGACGATTCCGCTCTTGGCAAGCTCTCGGTAGATGGACAAAAGCTGCATCGATCGATTTCCCTGATTTTCGAAAGTTTGGCCCATGTGCGTGGTTGGGGGAGTACCAAAATTCAGGTAATAGGGGGCCATGAAAATTCTTTTGACCGGCGCGACGGGTTCCGTGGGTTCCGAGCTGGGCTTGAGGCTCGCGAGGCAGGGGCACGTGTTGCATATTCTTGCCAGGAAACCGGCAAGGCATCAGGGGCAGCTGCCTTTTCCGGCACGCGCCTTTGAGTGGGACGCACTCCAGGGACCGCCGCCTGCGGAGGCGTTTCGCGGCGTCGAGGCCGTCGTTCACCTGGCGGGCGAGGCGATTGCGGGGGGCCGCTGGAGTGCAGCACGCAAGCAGGCGATCCTGGATTCGCGCGTGATCGGGACGCGGAATCTCGTGCAGGGGATCGCACGCGCTGTTTCTGAAGGTGAAAAGATCCGCGTGCTGGCCTCTGCATCTGCGGTGGGGATCTATGGTGATCGCGGCGACGAGAGGCTCGACGAGGACTCGGCCGTGGATTCGGGTTCGCCCGATCGCGATGCGGTGGGTTTTCTCGCCCATGTCTGCAGGGAGTGGGAGAAGGCCACTGCCGAGGGACTTCCGAACTCCGTGCGCTCCGTCCAAGTCCGTGTCGGACTGGTTTTGGGCCTGGGGGGCGGCACCCTGGAAAAGCTCCTGCCGATTTTCAGGAAGGGCCTCGGTGGACCGCTCGGCGGCGGCTCGCAGTGGATGAGCTGGATCCACATCGAGGATCTGGCAGGAATCTTTGAGGCTGCAATCACAGATGACCGTTACTCAGGGGCCGTGAACGGTACAGCCCCCAATCCCGTCACCAACCGTGAGTTCACCGCGACTCTGGCTCGCGTGGTGGGGATGCCCGCCGTATTGCCAGCCCCCGCACCCGCCATCCGCATCGCCGTGGGCGGGATGGGGCAGGCCGTGTTGTCGAGCCAGAGGGTGATGCCTGCGCGCGTGCAGGCCCTGGGCTTTCAGTTCCGCTTCCTCACCCTGGATCAGGCGCTATCTGACCTGATTCCTCCAGGACGGGACGGCAGGCTTCGGGTGCGCCAGTGGCTCCCGGCTTCGCTTGAGCAGGTGTTTGATTTTTTCTCGGACGCTCGCAACCTCGAGCGCATCACACCTCCGTTTCTGCATTTTCAAATCACTTCGATGTCGACCCCCGAGATCGGTCCCGGGACGCTCATTGACTACAAGCTTCGGATCCGTGGGGTGCCCGTGAAGTGGCGCACGCTGATCGAGAGCTGGAAGCCCAGGACCGAATTCGTGGACACCCAGCTTCGGGGGCCCTACAGCAAGTGGCATCACACGCATCGCTTCGAGCCCTTGGCCGGGGGGATCCTGATCGAGGACGACGTGCTCTACCGTCTCCCTCTGGGGTGGATGGGTGAGGTCTTCGCTGGAGCCCTGGTCGATCGCGATGTGCAGGTGATCTTTGATTACCGGAAGCAGGTGATTGCCGGAATTTTTAGTCCGGTGCCTCAGTCCGCCGCAAAGGGGGAAGCATGATTCGGGCTTTGCTGCTGGCGCTTCTTTTCGCTTCAAGCCCCCTTCTGGCGGCAGAAGGCTCCGGCATTCCGGCCGAGCTCAAGCAGGCCGGGATCACCGAAAAGCTCGGCGCGCAGGTTTCGATCGAGCGCCTTCAGTTTCGGAACGAGCAGGGTCAGACCGTTTCGCTCGGACAATACTTCAACAAGGGCAAGCCCATTGTCCTCAGTTTGATCTACTTTGAGTGTCCAAACCTATGCAGTTTTGCCCTGAATGGACTCCTGGACACGCTCAAGCAGATGGAATGGATTCCCGGACGGGAGTTCGACATCGTGACGGTGAGCATCGACCCCACAGAGGATAGCGAACTCGCGTCGCAGAAGAAGGCCAGGTACCTCGAGAGCCTCGGCAAATCCGAGGCAGGAACGGGCTGGCACTTCCTCACCGGCGAGGAAAACCAGATCAAAACGCTCGCAAGCCAGGTGGGCTTTGGCTACACTTATGATGAAAAGGAAAAGCAGTACGCTCACAGTGCCGCCCTCTTCGTGCTGACTCCCGGGGGACAGATCTCGAGGCTCTTGTACGGTATCGAATACAAGCCTCGTGACCTGCGCCTTGCGCTGCTCGAAGCGGCGGAGGGAAAAATCGGAACAGTGGTCGACCGCTTCCTGCTTTTTTGCTATCGCTATGATCCAAACTCACGGTCTTACTCGGTTTATCTGTTTGGCGTGATGCGGATCGCTGCGGCAGCCACGGTCTTGGTGATGGCGGCCGCTTTTGGGCTGGTTTGGTGGAAGCAGAAGAGGGCTGATGCCCTCGCGAGGAGGAACACAGGATGAATAAGGTCATACTCGCTCTGGGATGGCTGGCTCTTGCGGTATCGGGTAACGCCCTTGCGCTGGAGACTCTCCCGATTCAGGGAAGCGATGTCGCCACTTCGTGGGACAGCCTCTACAACTTCCTCGTCTACCTCAGCATCTTCTTCTTTATTCTGGTCATGGGTGCCGTGGTCTACTTTGCCGTGAAGTACAAGGCCAAGCCCGGCGTCAAGGCACGCTACATCACCGACCATCATCTGCTCGAGGGCATCTGGACGTTCGTGCCTTTCGTGCTTCTCATGGTGATCTTCGTGTGGGGTTACGTGGTCTACGAGAAGATGGTCCGCACTCCCTCGGATGCCTACGAGATCCGCGTGGTGGGCAAGCAGTGGCTCTGGCAGTTCCAATACGATGACGGCCGCACGACCATCAACGAAGTCTTCGTTCCCACCCACAGGCCGGTCAAATTCGTGATGACCTCGACCGACGTGCTGCACAGCATGTTCATTCCCAACTTCCGCGTGAAGCAGGACGTGGTTCCGGGCATGTACTCGAGCGTCTGGTTTGAAGCGAACCTGCCAGGCAAGCACCAGATCTTCTGTACCGAGTACTGCGGCGCTGCTCATTCGCAGATGCTCGCGCAGGTCATCGCGCTTGATGAAGTCGAGTGGAAGGAATGGTCCCGCGGCAAGAAGATCCTGACCGAGTCGATCCCCAAGGCGGGGACTCGCTTGAGTGATGCTTCGGGTTCGCTCCGCACCACGGATCAAACCCAGATGTCGGCAGCGGCTCCCACGCTCTCGCTCGTGGAGCAGGGCAGGGCCCACTTCAAGGGCAAGGGCTGTGTGGCCTGCCACTCAGTCGACGGTCAGGCCAAGGGCAACCTCGGACCGACCCTCAAGGGAGTGTTCGGCAACCCTGTCGCGCTCACCGCGGGCGGCTCGGCCACCCGTGACGAAAACTACATCCGCGAATCCATCGAGAATCCGATGGCCAAGGTGGTCAAGGGCTACAACCCCGTGATGCCGACCTTCAAGGGCCAGCTCTCCGAGAACGACCTCGGGGCGCTCATCGCCTACATCAAGTCCCTTCAGTAACCGAGTCGAGGAGAGGATCACACCATGGCAAACTCAGCGGCACACTCAGGCGAACACCACTACCTCAACCACGGCAAGGGCATCTGGTCCTGGATGACCACCCTCGACCACAAGCGCATCGGGGTGATGTACCTCTACTCCGTGCTCTCGTTCTTTTTGCTCGGCGGTCTCTTCGCTCTGGCGATCCGTGCCGAGCTCATGAATCCGGGCCAGCAGCTGATGGATCCGACCACCTATAACCGGTTCTTCACCTACCATGGCGCGATCATGGTCTTCATGGTGATCATCCCGGCGATTCCGGCGGCACTCGGAAACTTCGTGCTCCCGATGATGCTGGGCGCAAAGGATGTGGCCTTTCCGAGGCTGAACCTCATGTCCTACTACATCTACA
>CAIOHW010000194.1 GCA_903858195.1 Oligoflexia bacterium
ACTACAATTTTCGAATTATCCTTTAAAGAGGTTTCCATAGCCTGAATCCTGCGCAGCATCTGGGCGTTTCCCACAAAATATTTCTCAGCCGACTCGTTCACCAGCTGAATAGCCTGAGCTTCACCCTCGGCACGAAGAATGGCAGCATCAGTCTCGCTTTCCCTCAACACTTTACGCTTAAGGATGAACCGCCAGTCTTTGCTTTCACTGTTCTCTCCCTGAATCGGCAGCCTTTCGTTTTCATAGTCTTCAGAAGCTGGATAAACGAAGAGGGATTCGTTGCGCACAATCAGCTGATGTCTATCTTTCACCTCCAGGCGCAATTCATAGCGGATGTGAGTGGGATGCTTCTCTGGTGTGTCGCGAATAGAGGCAGTAGCCGTATCAACCAATTGCTTCTGAATCTCATCCGGCAAGAGTGCTTCAATGCCAAGAGTGAAGCTGTTACGTTCCGACCGGTATGTGAGCTCGGACAAGCTGGTCGCCCTTGCACCACGGCCGAGTATTAGACCCAAGAAGGCATGGGCGACATTGCGTGAACGCAACAGATCACCGATGAGCAGTGGAATGTCCAGCAGTGTGGTCTTGCCAGATCCGTTGGCGCCGGCAATCACCGAGAAGTCCCCAAAGGTGACCCCGAGATCCTCAAAGCAGCGGTAGTTAGTGGCGTCGATTCGTGTGATCATGATCCGGGCATCGGATTTGTTTCTCGAAACTTTTGATAAGCCTCAGCGATCCGCGGCAAATCGTCGTCCAAAGTCTTTTCCTTTCGTCGCAACACACGAACCACCGACTCCCCGGCCACTTTCACCCGCTCGCGGTATTCCTTCTCGACGACCAATTCTTCACCGTCAGGCCCTCGCTTATAAAGAGTGTTGCCCCTTCGATCAAAGCCAACCTTTTCGGCGACGGCCATGAAGACGGGATAGTCAACCTGCTGGCCGAGATCTTCCGCTCGGATCTCATCCTCTGTCTTCTTCTTCAGGAAAAGCAAACTGGTCAGGATATTGACGTTGGCTTCCACAATGAAGACCTCTACGGGAAGGTCAATGCTGGCCAATACCCAAGAGTGCCTCAGAATCCACCAGCGGATGTACTCATCACCTGGGTTGCCGAGGATCCCATTAGGTAAAACGATGCCCAACCTTCCCCCAGGCTTCAGCCAGGCCAGGGCACGCTCGATGAACAGCACCTCTGGGGCCACACTTCCCTGCAGCCGTCCGGTGTTCCGGAATCCCCCATCCTCGGTGCGCTCCCAAATGTGGGCAAGCTCGTAGTGCCGCAGGATATTGGGGTCCGTAATCGGGATATCGGATCCAAAGGGTGGATTGGTCATCACCACATCCATTGTTCCGAGATCTGCCTTCCCCTGGGCTTCCTCAACACCTTGTAGGTGGCCCGCAGGGAACTCCAGTGAATTCATGTAGAAGACCTGGGCTTGACCGTTGCTTGCCATCAGAATGTTCATCTGGGCAGCTCGGACCAGAAAAGGATCAAAGTCAGCCCCGAACAACTGATGTTCGGCAAAGTGGATCAGCTGTTCCTGAATCGAGAGAAATTCTTCTGTCGACTCTTCTCCACTCGAAACATGGGCTTTGGCATGAAGAAGGCGGTCTACATGTTTCAGCGTAGACACCAGGAATCCGCCTGTACCGCTGGCCATGTCCATGACTCGCTCATGTGGTTGTGGATCCAGGATCTCCACGACCAGATCCACAGGTCCCCTTGGTGTGAAGTACTGGCCCCGGTCGCCGCGGATGTTGTGCTTCACAAGCTCTTGGTAGGCAGCACCTTTGGCGTCCAAGGCGGTACGGCCCAGGTCGTACTTGGCAAGCTCGCCCACAATGAAGGCTAGGGCCCGATCCGACAGTTGCAGGCGCGGTGGGTTGTCGCGGAAGACTGTGTCTTTGTATTTCTCGGCGACTTCATCGACGAGCTGGGTGACCCGCTCACGGATCGCCTTCTGACCCTCAGGATCAAACTGTTCATCGACGAGTTGCTTTTTGCCATTCACCTCTTTCTCGAACATGCCTGCCCAAAAGCGAGCGGGCTGATCCTTCGGCCGCCGCTCGTCGTGCAGCTTCGCGAAGATCAGATAGAGGAATTGCCAGAAGGCCGCATCCTTCGGCATCCCTTCGTTGCCGTGGATGTAGTTATGGCAGCGCTTGAACGCCGTGAGCAGCATGTCGCGGTCGGCTCGCCGCAGTTGTTGGTCGGATGCGACTGTCCGGCTGCCCAGGGTGCCATCAGCAAGAGGCCAATCACCCCGGGGCTGGAACTTAATATCAAACCTGGAGACTTCCTTCTGAAAGAAATAAAAGTCGAGGCCATTGGTCCATAGTCCCCAGTTGCAATTCGACGCCTCTTCCTCTCCCATGGCACCGTAGAGGAGGCCAAATTCCTTTTCGGCTTGCTTGTGGTCGCGCATTCTGTAGGCGCCTTTGCTCCCTGTCTTCGGTTCCTTGTCGCAAATCACAACCCGCTCGAGGTAATCGAGATTCTTGGGTTGCCCTGCCTCGAAGATGGCAATGTCAATCTTCTTGCTCCGTCCTTCCACCTTCATCTTGAAGTCCGGCACCATGTCATCGACCGAAATGCCGTACTCGTGAAATAACGCCCTCGCAATCCGCTGTCTGACCTGCTCTTTCGGCGTGTCCTTGACTGGGTTGCCGGTGATGTAGTCGAGGAGCTTCCCCTCCTCCAAAGAATCAATCTCCTCTTCCACCTGGGGCACAAGATCGTCCAGTTCCAGGTCAGCCATTGGTGCTGGTCTCCCCTAGCTCTCCATCGGTGCTGCTGGCTGCCCCTCCAGCTCGTACCCAGTCGTCCACATCGTTCTTTTTGAACTTCCAGAAGCGACCGACCCGATACCCCGGCATCCCCTTGGTGGTGACCCAGGCATAGACGGTGTCCTTGCTGACGCCCAGGTAGTCGGCCATCTCGTCGACGGCCAGCCAGCGGTCTTCGATGGCAGAGCTGTCCAGGGCATTGATGCAGGGCTTAGCACTTTGTATAGCAGCGGCACCCATGCTTCGGCAACGGTTCTGACACGAACCGACCCAGTCTGGCCTGAATAGGTCGGATTTGAGGTTATCCTGCCCTGTCTTTAGCGGTTTGGCCGGTACCTGGTCAACGAATGCCGCGCGGGCCAGGGCTATGACCCCTCGTCGGTGGCCACCATCCAGACCCGTTTCAACGGCAGGGCAAGCCGGATCTCCTCGGGAAGCTGGGCGTAGTGGGCGAAGAGCTTCTCCAGCAGCTCCTTGCGGCTCCAGAGGCGCACTCGGAAAAAGTCCCGCGCCAGCTCCTTCTGGACATTGGGCATGAAGCCTCCCCAGCTCACGAACAGGCAGGTTTCGGCACCGAACTTCTGGCCTGCGCTGATCAGCTTGTCGACCGTGGGCCGGTCCACCGGATCCGAGCCTGACTTCACCTCCACGCAGATCTGTGGCTTCCCAAAACCCAGCTCGCCCCCGCCGGCCAGGATGTCGGCGCCGCCATCCGCTCCTTCTGGGCTGCGATAGGTGGTGTAGCCCTCCGCCTGCAGGATCGCCTCCACCAGTGAGGCCAGTCCGTGCCC
>CAIOHW010000195.1 GCA_903858195.1 Oligoflexia bacterium
AGCGATTGTCGAAGGGGACGTCGAAGCGGGCTTGGGGTGGCAAGCACGGTCATTTCTTTCTGACCTGGATGGCAAAGCGCTCAAGCCCCGACTGCTTGAGCGTGTCGATGACGGTGACGAGCGCCGAGTGCCTGGAGTTCTCATCGGCTGCAATCAGGGCCTGCACCGCCGGATTGCGGGCCATTGCCGCTTGCGCTTCAAGGGCCAGGTTTTCGGGACTGGAAAGCGTGCCGTTGACGAGGATCTGCCCCTGCTCGTTGATGGCCACGGCAAGCGACTCGGGCTTGGCCCCCTCGCTGGAGGCAGCTTTGGGGAGTTGGATTCCGATCGTATCCTTCATGAGGGTCGGCGCCGTCACCATGAAGATCACGAGCAGCACGAGCACCACATCGACAAACGGCGTGATGTTGATCGCGCTGATCGGCGTCGATCCGCCTGCGCCATCAGTGCCCGAGTCGTCGGTTGAAAGTTCAGCCGCCACGCCGGGCCTCTCCTTCGGACACACGTGCAGACTCGAGTGCTGCGACCACTTCGTCGCGTAGAACCTCGCAGGGAAGCAGGATCTCGCGCACCCGTTTCTGGAAGACATTGAACGCAATGACGGCAGGAATGGCGACGAGAAGCCCGACTGCCGTGGCAATGAGCGCCTCAGAGATGGCTCCCATCACCGAGGCCGTGCCACCCTGTTGGCCACCCTGCCCAGATGAAAGCTCACCAAACGCCTGAATGATGCCAAGCACGGTGCCAAAAAGCCCGATGAAGGGAGCATTGGAGCCCACGGTGGCAAGAAGGGTCAGTCCCTTTTCGAGGCCCGAGCGGCGAAGCGTGAGGTAGCTTCGGGTCGAACGATCGATCGAAACGGCACTGGGCGTGGCGCCTTTTTCAGGAGCCATGGCAGCCATCAGCTTCAAATAATCCAGCAGTACGGCCGAAGCGCCCTCGCCCGAGGGGGAGGCTTCTGCAAGGCGCTTGAGTGCGTCTCGGCCCTTGGGGTCGGCTGCCTGCCTGAGTGCCTGGCGCGCCTGCTCAAGATCCGAGCCCTTTCGCTCGGGGCTTCCCCCTTCGAGGCGAAGCACCTTGCGCCGATCTAGAATGACGGCAACCGAGGCGACCGACAGGCCTGCAAGAACCAGGAGGACAAGACGAGCACCCCAGTGGGTGAGCCAGAGCCAGGAGGGAGTTTCCATGCCCCGACTCTAGGTCGGAATCGCAAGCGATCAACCTAAAAAGTGCCGCTCCCGCGCCTCAGGCCGCGCGCCTGCGCTGGTAACTTTCCTTGCGGATCTGCACGAGGGTTCCGCCCATGAACGAGTCGAGGAGCCTTTGCTGGAAGTACATCGAAAGCAGACCGCCGCAGATGCAGGTGTTTTTGAGGAACTCAACAAGGGTTGCCTGCCTCAGCTCTCCCGCCACCGACCAGAATCGGTGGAACACGAGCGTCACGGGCACCAGGTAGAGTGCGAGAGCCATTTGGGTGAGCCGGGGACGGTAGCCTGCTGCGAGGGCGAATCCGCCGATGAGTTCCACGCCAATCGAGAGCGGAAGCAGGAGGGAGGAGGCCCAGATTCCCGAGGACTGCATGTATTCGAGGGTGGTTGGGTAGTTGAAGACCTTGGAGATGCCCGCAGCCAAAAAGACCAGAGCCATGAGGGTGCGCGAAAAGAGCAGCTGACGGCGAACTCGGGTGGGCATTTAAAACCTCTGTAGATTCGGAAGGTTGCGGCCTTGGTTCCATCAAATTGGGTTCAATACCCATGCCATCCTAACGGAATCCTGACTTTCATCTGGAGGGCTGTCCGCCTAGGTTCGCGCAAAACCTAAACGGGAGACATCCAAGTGATCATGCAGACTCAGTGGCAGAAGCAGAGCAGCCTCAGCACCGCAGCGATTCTCGGGTTCGTAGCAATGATTTGGTCCGGGGTGGCGCAGGCCACCATCACCACCGAGCCCTTCCAAGTCACCCGTATCGTGGATGGCGACACCGTTCACGGCATCGGCGCTGATGGAAAGACCACGAAGGTGCGCATGCAGGGCATGGATACTCCCGAGCTCCACCTGATCACCGCCGAAGGCACTTTTGCGCAGCTCCCTTGGGCTGCAAGTTCTACTCGCTCGCTCGAAAAGCTCGTGCGCATGGGCGAAAAAGTTCAGATCCGCATTTTTGGCAAGGATAAGTACGGCCGTACGCTTGGCCAGATCGTGGCCCGCAAGGTCAATATCAACCTCGAGCTCGTCCGTCTGGGTGCAGCCATCAGCTACGCCATCTGCACGGCAGGCGACTGCACCGAAGCCTCGGTGCGTGAGCAGCAGGTTGAAGAGTTTGCCAAGGCTTGCCACGAAGCCGAGGAGCAGGGACTGGGTGTGTTCGATCCCCGCCAGCCTTTGGATGAGATGCCGTTTGAGTTTCGCCTCCGCCACCAGCATCGCAAGGCCGACAAGTTCGTGGGCAACCTCAAGACGGGCGAGTACGTGAGCCCCGAAAACTACAGCGACATTCCGGTCTGCGACCGTATTTTCTTCCTGACCGAAGAAGACGCAGCCAGGCTTGGCTACAAGTTCAAGAAGTGATCGTCAGGGAGTGACGGACGCGTCGACCCTGAGTTTGAGGTCGCTTCGATTGGGGTAGCACTGGCAGGCAAGCCGGTATCCCGAATCCAGCTCCTCGGCGCTCAGGTGCTCCCTCTCCTGATCCGTGATGGGTGAGAGGGCCTCAAGGCCGGGCTTCACGTCATCGAGCCTGACCCAGACCCTGACCTTGTCTCCGCCACACACCCCGTGCCCTCCGCAGCGGCTTCCGATGCCGATCTCGAGGGCCTGGGCGTGGGCAAGCAGGTTCAGGTGCGGTTCGCAAAAGTCCGTGCTCCAGCTCTGGCGGCTCTCGGGGGAGCGCTTGTTGTCCTTAAACTCGATCGTACCCATCGGGTTTTGATGATAGACGCAAATCGTGATTCAGGCCGGAAAATCTTCACTCGTGCTGGCCCCGATGGAGGGCGTGACCGACGCTCCCATGCGCCGGTTCATGACTTCGCGCGGAGGCTTCACTCATTGCGTCTCGGAGTTCGTGCGCGTGAGTCAGGAGCCGATCTCGCGGCGCAGCTTTCGTGACTTCGTGCCTGAACTTGCCTCGGGCTCACTCACCCACACAGGAACGCCGGTCCAAGTCCAACTTCTGGGCGGAAACCCCGAGCTTCTGGCCGAGTCGGCAGGCCTGGCCTGCGAGCTTGGCTCTCCGGGAGTGGATCTCAACTTTGGCTGCCCGGCTCCCACCGTAAACCGCCATGACGGCGGCGCGACCCTGCTCAAGTTTCCGGATCGCATTCGCTCGATTGTCGAGGCCGTCAGGCACGCGGTGCCGGCCCACCTCCCGGTCTCTGCCAAGCTCAGGCTCGGCTGGGATGACCCGGACCAGATTTTTCTGAATGCCTCGCGAGCCGTC
>CAIOHW010000196.1 GCA_903858195.1 Oligoflexia bacterium
CCCAGACGCCACTTAGGGCTGCAAAACCGGTGCTAGCCCCGACCCGTGCTGCCAAAGCCACCCTGCGCCCGCGCGCTTTCGGAGAGCCCTGAGGCCTCTTCGACTTCCGGAAGGGCAACCGGAATGATCAGGAGCTGCGCCATGCGCTCGCCTGCTTCCAGACGTTGGCCCTCGTGGGTGAGGTTTCGCATCACCACCTGCACTTCGCCCCGGTAGCCTGAGTCGATAATGCCACCGGCCGTCTTGAGTCCGCGCGCGGCAAGCGAGGAGCGGTCTGCGATCATGCCCACAAAACCCTGCGGAATTTCCATCGCAATCCCGGTGCGGATCTTCACACCCCTGCCGGGAGCGATCTCGACGGCATCGAGAGCTCGAAGATCCAAACCCGCGTCATCCGGATGGGCACGCGCCGGAAGAATCGCCGCTGGATCGAGCCTCTGCATCCGAAGTCGAGAGGCCATCAGCAGCACCCCGGCGTGCGCGAGACGGCCGTGCAGATGAACCGGCACACTTCGGCTTCGGGCATGACTTTTTGTTCGCCCGTGGCGAGCTCTTTTACAATCACCTCGCCCTTGGCCCACTCAGCTTCACCGAAAAGCACCGCAAAGCGTGCTCCGTGCCGGGCCGCCACCTTGAGCTGGGGACCAAAACCCTCGACCGAGAGTGGCGTGATGACGCGAAGCCCACAACTCCTGAACTGAGCCGCCACCTGCTCGGCAGCCCCCCTGAGTTCTGGCCGGGGGAGCGCCACCATCACATCCACCCCGGAGTCCAACTGGGGAAGGAGCCCATGGGTTTCGAGGAAGTTTCGGAGCGTCACATCGCCCATCCCGAGCCCCACACCCGGGAGCTTGTCCTTGCCGAAAAGCCCGACCAGGTTGTCATAGCGCCCGCCTCCGAACATGGCGCGCGTGTTCTCGGGCGAGATGTCATACATCTCAAAGACCGTGCCCGTATAGTAGTCGAGTCCCCGAAGCACCTGCGGATCGAACACCACCTGAGGACTCTTCACACCGCTTTCTTCGAGCAAGTTAAAGAGCGAGCGAAGCTCCCGAGTCCCCTCGCATTCGTACTTCTTTTCAACCTCGGCAAACGACGCTTTAAAGAAGTCCTCCATCTCGGACTTCTGCGACTCGGTGACGCCCAGCTCCGAGAGCCATGCGGCGTATTTCTCCTCGCCGATCTTGGTTCGCGCATCGATGGCCTTGGTGACTGGAAGGGCGCGTGCGGCGTCCATGCCCATCTTTCCAAAGAAATGGTCCATGAGCCTGCGGTTGTTGACCCGCACCGCAACAAACTTCTCGCCTCCAAAACCCTTCATGAGGGCAAGCGCCAGGGTCAGGATCTCGGCATCGGCAAGCAACGCCTCACCCCCGAGGACATCGACGTTGAGCTGCCAGTGTTCGCGAAGCCTGCCGCGCTGCGGACGCTCATAGCGCCAGAGGTTGGGAATCGAGTACCAGCGCACGGGGCGCGGGAGCTCATGGATCTTTCCCGCCACCATGCGCGCCAGCGTCGGTGTCATCTCGGGACGTACGGCCATCTTGCGCTCGCCGCGGTCCATGAGCCAGTAGAGCTGCTGGTTGACGAGCTCTTCTCCCGATTTCGCGGCATAGAGCTCGAAGGGCTCGAGCATGGGGCCGTCGTAGGGCTCGTACCCAAACGACTCGACCACCCGGCGCATCTGGTCGAACATCCAACGCTGGATGCGCATATCGGCCGGGTAAAAATCTCGCGTGCCCTTGTAGGGCTGGGTCGAAAGCTTGGTCTCGCTCATGAGGCCGAAAATGGCACATTCGAGGGTGGACTGTCCACCCGCCCCATCCTAGAATTCGTCCATGGTTCTGATCACTTGCTCGGGCAAGGATGCTCCCGGCATCACAGCAAGCCTAACGGGCGTGCTGGCGCTCCACGGCCTCGAAATCGTCGACATCGGTCAGGCCGTGCTGAACGGCTGGCTCTCGCTTTCGCTGCTCTTTGAGGCCAGCAATGATGACCGTGGCTCGGAATCGCTCGCGATCCGAGAGCTTGAAGAGCTGGCAGGCAGGCTTGGGCTCAAATTCGAGACCCGCACCTTCGATGGCCGCCAGCCCCCGGCTGCCCCCGCCTATCGCTACGCCGTCACCCTGATCTCCTCAAAAGTCACCGCGCGGGCCCTTCATGCCGTGACCGAGGTGCTTGCGCGCCACCGGGTCAACATCAGCGAGATCGAGCGCCTGAGCGAATCCGAGTTCGGGTGCGTGGAGCTCCTGATCTCTTCGGGTTCCGAAATCGACCGCATGGCGCTCAAGCACGACCTGCTGGCTGCGGCACGCACCGAGGGCGTCGACCTCGCCCTGCAGTCCGAGGGCCTCTACCGAAGGGCCAAGCGACTGGTGGCCTTTGACATGGATTCGACTTTGATCCAAAGCGAGATCATCGATGAGTTTGCCCGCAAGCTCGGGCGCTACGACGAAGTTGCGGCCATCACTCGCGAAGCCATGCACGGAAGGCTCCCCTTTTCAGATGCCCTCTCCCGCCGCGTGGCCTGCCTCCGGGGGCTCACCCAGGCCCAGATTGACGAGGTCTTCAGCGAGACCCTCCTCACCCCGGGCGCCGAAGAGCTGATCCGCGTCCTTAAAAAGCTCGGCTACCGCATCGCACTCATCAGTGGCGGCTTCAGCTGCATTGCCGAGCGCCT
Source organism: Oligoflexia bacterium (assembly GCA_903858195.1). Taxonomy (GTDB): domain Bacteria; phylum Bdellovibrionota; class UBA1018; order UBA1018; family UBA1018; genus CAIOHW01. Next base: position 2,681 of record CAIOHW010000196.1, read on the forward strand.
GAAAGCCCGGCTCGGAATCGACTACGCCTACGCCAATCGCCTCGTCATGAAGGACGGCAGAGCCACGGGCGAGGTCCTCCCCCCGGTGATCGATGCCCAGCGCAAGGCTGATCTGCTCGAGGTGATTGCCCAGCAGGAAGGAATCCACCTCGACCAGGTGATTGCCGTGGGAGACGGCGCCAACGACCTGCTCATGATTGAAAAGGCAGGCCTTGGAATCGCCTTCAACGCCAAGCCCGCCGTCAATGAGCGGGCTGACCTCGCACTGAGCCAGCAGAGCCTGCGCTCGATCCTGTACCTCCTCGGAATTTCCGGGCGCGACGTGTCAGAAGTACTTGCCTAGCCGCCTGCTTGCAGGTCAAATCTGCTGCTGAAAGGACACACAACCATGTCTGATATCGCACTGTTTTCACAGCAGGGGCTGCTCATGGCGCTTCGCTGGATCCACTTCTTCTTCGGCATCGTCTGGATCGGCCACCTGTACTACTTCAATTTCACCCAGGGACCGTTCATGGCCGAGACTGATCCTGCCACCAAGTCAGGAGTGACGCAGAAGCTCCTGCCTCGCGCCCTCTGGTGGTTCCGCTGGGGAGCAATGTTCACGTTCCTCTCGGGCTGGGCCTACCTGGCCATCCGCGGCCATGAGATGAAGGGCATCTTCTTCCAGACCTCCTACGGCATCACGATCCTGATGGGCGCAATCCTCGCTTCGCTCATGTGGGCCAATGTCTGGTTCATCATTTGGCCCAATCAACAGATCGTGATCGCAAACGCCGAAGCCGTGGCCAAGGGCTCGGCAGCCAACCCTGCAGCAGCAGGCGCCGCTGCACGGGCGCTCGTGGCCTCGCGCACGAACGTGCTGTTCTCGATGCCGATGCTGTTTTTCATGGGCACGGCTTCGCACCTCAACATCAGCGTGAGCGAGACCTCGAATGTGGCCGGTCTTTTCACCGTATTTAGTGTGATCGTGGCAGCAATCGAACTCAACGCCATCAAGGGCAAGACCGGACCCATGACGACCGTCAAGGGCGTCATCCACATGGGAATGGTGCTCATGCTCGCGCTCTACGGGCTCCTTGAAGCGTTCCTGTAACGAGCAGGATCCCAGATCCAAGTAAAAACGCCCGGCAGAGGGAGCTCCTCCGCCGGGCGTTTTCAATTCAGCCTTCAAAAACTCAGTGCCCGGCCTTGGCTCCCGCAAGGTCAATCCCCACGAGACTCACCTCAATGCCTCGCGAGTGGGCGTCTTCGACAAACCCTGCGATGGCCTCCTTGACGTCCTGATCCATGTACTCGCCCGTTACGTCGAGCACGACACGCGATCCATCGGGCAGGGCTTCGAATTCCGTGACCAGGAGCGGCTTCATCAAGAAGGTCGCATCACGCTTGAACTTGAGCTCGATCGCACCATCCGGGCGCGACCGACGTTCCACCCCTCCACGGGCGTTTTGCCTGAGCACGAAGAACACGCCTACAACAATACCCACGAGCACACCCTTGAGCAGGTCGGTCATGAGTACTGCTGCGATGGTGATACCAAACGGAAGGAACTGCGAGGGTCCAAGCCGCTTCTGTTCCACGAACAGCGCTGGCTTGCAGAGGTTCAAGCCCACCTGAATCAGCACTGCAGCCAGGCAGGCAAGCGGGATGCGATTCAGCCACTGCGCCAGAAAGACGACCGACAGCGCGAGCAGCACGCCGTGAAAGACGGCCGAAAGCCGCTCTCTTCCACCAGCCGAGACGTTGGCCCCGCTTCGCACGATGACCGAGGTCACGGGCAGTCCACCCAGGAGCCCCGAAAACGTGTTGGCTACCCCTTGGGCCACAAGCTCGCGATCCGGGGGCGTGCGCCGCCTCAGTGGATCGAGCCGGTCGACAGCCTGGCAAGAAAGCAGGCTCTCGATACTGGCCACGATGGCGATGGTGATCCCCGCTACCCATACTGAGCTCGAGGAGAGCATGGACCAGTCGGGCCTCGGAAGAGCCGAGGCCAGATCCCCTAGTCCCCCCATCGGCACGCTCACAAACTGGGTGGCCAGAAGTCCCAATGCGGGGTGTCCCTCAAGCAGGGTTGCGAGCACCGCTCCCAGCACGACGACCACCAGTGCCGCCGGCAAAAACTGGATGCGAGCCAGAGGTGTTTTCTTCCATCCGTAGAGCACGAAAATCGACAGCGCGGCAATCAGCGCTGCTCCCGGGTGAAAGTTTGCCGGAACCTCGGCAAGACCTCCCGAAACGCCCACGGCAACCGGAAGCTGCTTCAAGATGATCGTGATGCCGATCGATGCCAGCATCCCCTTGATGACCGACGAGGGCACAAGACTTGAAAAACGTCCGGTCCGAAGCACGCCAAGCCCAGCCTGAATCGCACCGGCAAGCACGACTGCCGTCAGAAAGGCCTCGATCGACCCGAGGCGCTCCACCTCCATGATCACGATCGAGGTGAGTCCTGCCGCAGGTCCGGTCACTGACAGGGGCGAGCGACTGATGAACGGCGCGATGATGCCCCCGGCAATTCCGGCCACCAGGCCCGATACAGGAGGCACCCCACAGGCAATCGCAATCCCGAGGCAAAGCGGCAAGGCAATGAGAAAGACCACCGTCCCCGCAACCAGATCCTGGCGCGGGTACGAGAACATCGACGAACGGTTCATGAGAGGACCCCTTTAGAGGAAGGCAAAGAGCATTTTGATGTCGTTGTCGTCGAAGGCGACACCCGCACCGATGAAATAAGGCACACTGCCGCCGACCGAGTTCAGAGTCTCGACCCCGCCCGACAGGTAGATCGAATCAAACGGCCTTGCCATCAGCCCAGCGCGAACCTGGATGCCGGTGCCCTGACCGCGTGAATAGTAGTTGGTGAAGAACTGGTAGCGCTCTTCATGGCCCTGGGATCCGAGGTAGACGGCAGCAGCTGCCACGCCATCCCCATACAGGGCTCCTACCGACAGATCGAGCCGCTTGAAGAGGACCTTCCCCAGCATCGCAGTGAACACAAGCGCAGTGGGTTCGAGGGTTGTTGTCTCGACCGTCGTCACAGTGCCGCCACTCACCGTGGTGGTGGTCATGTTGCGACGAAATCCACGAGGATCCACCCCGGCGCCGATCCGATAGTAGCGATCTGCCGTGGGCCAGATGCTGACCAGAAAGTTTCCGCGCGTGCCGTTGTAGGTGGGCAGGCTCTGGGCTCCGACATCCACGACAAAGCGGATGCCGCCTACGCGCGAGAGCAGGTTGTTTGCGTTCTTGAGGAGCTCCTTGATCTGCTCGGCGTAAAACGGGTCAGAAAGCAGCATCCCCACTGATCCCTCGCCGCGGTTGATGCGAATCGAGAGGTCGCGCATCTGCTCAATGGCGTCCTCGAGCTTGGCAAGCGTGCGCTGCGCGGTGGTCGTGAGATTGCCTTCGGGCGAGATCGTGCGCGAAGCGTTCTCGAGCGTCCGGTTGAGCTGCTGCATGGTATTGCGCAGGTCCTGGGGGTTGATCGACTCCTTCAGGCCCTTGGTGAGGTTCGTCATCTCGCTCACCAGCCCATTGACCTGATTGACGAGTTCCTGCACGTCCTGGCCGGACGAGCCGACCTGCACTTCCTGGGAGGGCTTCTTGCGATCTTCAGCGGCGGCAGACGGCACCAGCCAGTCCCAGAACCGCTGCAGGGGCGAAAGCCTGCCAACTCGGCTGCCTTCCGGTGCCTGTTCGTCCTCGAGCCGGTAGCCGCTCTGCTTGCCCGCGGGGGAAGCCGATTCGGGCTCGGTGCCGGCAGGAGCGCTCGCATCCTCGTCCAGCTGATCGAGCTTGGGGCCGGTGTAGCGCAGAGGCTTCAATTCCACGAACTTGTCGCCCAAGAACCCTTCACCGCGGATATAGGCGCGCGTCGCCTCGATGATTTCGACTTCAGCCGTGAGGCAGATTCCAAGCCTGACCTTGTTCTCGCGAAGCTGCACCGAGCGCAGGTAGCCGACATTCAGTCCGAGCGAGCGCACGGGCGACTTGGTCTTGAGGCCGGTTGCGTCCTCGACGTTGATGTAGACGAGCTGGCAGCCGCGCCACCAGTCGGGGCGGTCGTTCACCATCACAGTGGCCACACCGAGCAGCACGAGCGAAAGAATCGAAAAGATCCCTACCTTGAGTCGGACGGAACGGGGCGCTTGTCTGGGGTCCATGGTTTTGGCGGTCCTTTCGGGTCTTTTTCAGGTCAGGTCAGATCTTCAGGTAGGTAAATCCGAACGGCAAAAGCGAAGTCAGGATGTAATCAAACAGCAGGATGGTCAGGCAGGTGACCACCACGGTTGAGCGGGTCGCAAGGCCCACTGACCTAGCCCCCCCGTGGGTGCGAAACCCAAAAAAACAGCCCACCCAGGCCAGGATCAGCCCGAAGGCTGCTCCCTTGACGAGGCAGTGCACCATCTCGATCGGGTCGACGTAGATTTTGTACTGTTCCCAGAATGTCGAACAATCCAGACCCATGATCCCGCAACCCACGCCCGAAGACGCGATCGTTCCGATCACGCCAAAGTAGAGCGACAAAAGCGGCATCATCAAAAGCCCCGCCAACACTCGAGGCAGTACGAGAAACTCCATCGGGTCGACAGCCATCACTTCGAGGGCATCGATCTGCTCCGAAACGCGCATGCTGGCAAGCTCGGCCGCCATGGCAGCGCCAGCGCGACCCGTCACCATGATCGCAGCCATGACGGGAGCCAGTTCGCGGTAGAGCGCAACCCCCACCGTACCGCCCAGAAGCGACTCGGCTCCGAACATGTGAAACGAAATATAGAGCTGGTAGCCCAACACGCCACCCATGAAGGCTCCGGCCACGGTGATGATCCCGAGCGAGGACACCCCGATAAACTCGCACTGCTTGATGAACAAGCCCCAGCGACGCGGAAGTGCCTTGCCGGCCTTGACGGTGTCCCAAAAAAAGATCGAAAAATCCCCCACCGAAGACACGGCGGATTGAAGGTTCTGACTCAGCATGGAGTAGGTTCAGTTAAAGCGAGAATTCCTGATAAAACAAGTACTTCATGTTTGAAAAAACCCTCCATGCACGGTACCCCGGTGAGGTGTCATCCGGTCCGAGCACTCCCCTTGCGCAGTCCGTTGCCCGCTTCCTCACCCGGCTGACCACGCGTCGTGCCGGAGCCTTGACGCTGTTCGGGGTCGCACTGGGTTTTGCCGGCGCATTCTACTCTGCAAAGCTCTACAAGAACCTGCGCACGGACATCGAAGAACTGCTTCCCACGAACGCCCGCAGCGTGCTCGACCTCGATGAGGTCACGCGCAGGCTCGAGTCGATCGACAACATCGGGATTGTCTTTCTTTCTGAAAAGCCAAAAGAGTCCCGCCAATTTATCGACGCTCTTGCCGCCGAGCTCGCCAAAGAACCCCGCAGCAAGATCGCGGGCATTGAGTACCGGATCGACCGCGAGCTCAAATTCTTTGGCGATCGCAAGGCCCTCTACATGGAGCTCTCAGACCTCAAACAGGTGCGCGACTACATCCGCGACCGCATCGAGTACGAGAAGGCGCTCTACAACCCGCTCAACATCTTCAGTGGTCGCGAAATCCCCGAGCCCAAGCTTGAGATCGGGAGCCTTGAGCGCAAATACTCGAACCGCATTTCATCCTACTCACGTTTCCCAGACGGTTATTACGCAACACCCGACGGCAAGGTGCGGATCATGCTCGTGCGTATGCCGGGCAAGGCATCGGGGGTTGCGGCTGCAACCGACCTGCGCCGGCGCATCGATTCGGCGATCAAACGCGTGGACAAAACCCGGTTTGATCCGGCCATGCAAATCAAGTTCACCGGCGGGGTGCAAAACCTGCTCGAAGAACATCATGCGCTGATCGAAGACCTGGAGCTCTCGACCGTGATCGTCATGATCCTCGTCACGGGAGTCCTGATCCTGTTTTTCAGGGCCCTTCGAGCCACCCTGCTCCTGGTGGCAGCCCTGATCGTGGGTACGCTCTGGACATTTGGGGTCTCGTATTTCGTCGTCGGCTACCTCAATGCCAACAGCGCCTTCCTCGGCGCCATCGTGCTCGGAAACGGCATCAACTTCGGAATCATCCTGCTTGCGCGCTACCTCGAGGAGAGGCGCAAGGCGATCGACCACCTTCCTGCCATTCAAGTGGCCATGGAGTCCACGCTCACGGGCACCTGGACTGCGGCGCTGGCAGCAGGCCTTGCCTACGGATCTCTCATGCTGACGGGCTTTCGCGGCTTCAAGCAGTTTGGCGTGATCGGCTTCATCGGCATGGTGCTCTGCTGGGTGGCGACCTTCACGATCCTTCCGGCGTTTCTTGCCCTTGCCGATCGCAAAAAGACTCTCGTCCGCCCCTCGCGCCGCCTGGCCCGACCGGGCGAGCCAGAACCCCCCGGCCGGA